>DATKTF010000368.1:0-3574 GCA_035531255.1 Cellulomonadaceae bacterium | reverse complement strand
GTCGACGAGGTGGCCGTCCAGGATCTCGTGGTAGTGCCCGATGTGGTCCGAGACCGCCGTCCCGGCGTAGAAGGAGTCGAGCTTGTACCCCTTGGCGTACACGGTGATCGGAAGTGTCGGCCCCGTGACGGCCTGTCCCGGCGTCGGCGAGAGGACCTTCAAGCCGACGTTGTGCAGCCCGAGTGTCGGCTCGCCGACCTCATGCAACCCGGGCGTTGGATCCGCGCTGGCGACGGCTGTCGCCCCCGGCACGACGAGGGCGCTCACTGCGGCGCTCGCCATTGCGGCTCCGATGAGAAGAAGGCGCTTCCTGCGCGAGAATCGCGCCTGCTGAATTTCCCGGTGCGCTTCTCGGGTGTTGTGAACCGACGCCATGATGGTCTCCGTATGTAGCAGGTGAATTGCAGCGGTCGCTGCGCATCTCGGAAACTCGACCAGCGAGCGGATGCTTCCGTCGTGTCTGGCCGGTGCTCTGGACGACTTTGCCGCAATCTGCGCCCGATCCACTCGGAATCATTCAGGACCCCCGCCGGGTTACCTGCACACGAATGGCGCCACCTCGCGTCGTGGCGCGGGCGCGCGTCACACGAACAATGCGGGGAAAGGCCACGAGCGAAAGGAACCGCGGACTCATGGAACTCGGAATGGTCGGCCTGGGACGGATGGGCGCGAGTCTGGCGCGACGCCTTCTGCGCGGCGGGCATCGCGTCGTGGTGTACGACGTCGACCCCGCGACGGTCGCCGGGCTGGTCGCGGACGGCGCGGTGGGAGCCGTCGACCTGGCCGGCGTGGTGGGCGAGCTCGCGTGCCCGCGGTCGGTCTGGGTGATGGTCCCGGCTGCGATCACCGGCCGGGTGATCGACGAGGTCAGCGCGCATCTGGGGGTCGGGGACGTGGTGATCGACGGCGGGAACTCGTTCTACCAGGACGATCAGGACCGCGCCGGAGCGCTCGCCCAGCGGGGCATCGACCTGCTCGACGTCGGGACCAGTGGCGGGGTGTTCGGTCTTGAACGGGGTTTCTGCTTGATGATCGGTGGTGACGGCGAGGCTGTCGCCCGGCTCGATCCGGTGTTCCGCACCCTGGCGCCGGGCGTGCAAGCGGCTACCCGCAGCCCCGCGCGCTCGGGTGAGCCCGGCACCGAGGAGCACGGCTACCTGCACTGCGGCCAGAGCGGGGCGGGGCACTTCACGAAGATGGTGCACAACGGCATCGAGTACGGCGTCATGGCCGCCTACGCGGAGGGCCTGAACATCCTCAAGCATGCCGACGCCGGAAGCACAGACCAGACGGCGGATGCGGAGACGGCGCCGATGCGTAACCCCGAGCACTACCAGTACACCCTCGATGTCCCGGCGATCACCGAGGTGTGGCGGCGCGGAAGCGTGATCGCGTCGTGGCTGCTCGACCTCACCGCCGCCGCCCTCGACCGCAGTCCCGAGCTGTCCGAGTACTCCGGGATGGTCTCGGACTCCGGGGAGGGCCGCTGGACGGTACTGAGCGCAGTGGAGGAGGGGGTGCCTGCCCCGGTCCTGTCCGCGGCCCTGTACGCGCGGTTCGACAGCCGCGGTCGCGACGCGTTCGCCAACCAGGTGCTGTCCGCGATGCGCCAGCAGTTCGGCGGCCACGCGGAACGGGCCGAGGCGCCGTGAGCGTCATCATCGGGGTGGATATCGGGGGCACCAGCATCAAGGTCGCCCCGGTCGAGACGTCCACGGGCGCGCTGGTCGGCGAACCGCACCACGCCCCCACACCTGTACCGGCAACCCCGGATGCCGTCGTGGCCATCGTCGCGAAACTGGTGGCCGCATCGGGAGCGACCGAGGTGATCGGTGTCGGCTTCCCCGGAGTGGTGCGCCACGGCGTGGTCGGTACGGCCGTCAACCTCGACTCGTCATGGGTCGGCTTGGACGCGGCGGCAACGATCTCAGCCGCTGTCGGTGCACGACGCGTGACGGTCGTCAACGACGCCGACGCCGCAGGCCTGGCCGAGGTCGACATCGGCTCCGCGGTCGGCAAGCGGGGCGTCGTGGTGGTGGTCACGCTCGGCACCGGGATCGGCACCGCGGTCTTTCACGACGGCGTTCTCCTCCCGAACACCGAACTTGGTCATCTGCTCCTGGACGGGGTTGACGCGGAGACGCTCGCATCCGGACGTGCCCGCAACGAGCACGGCGTGACCTGGGAGCGCTGGACCGGTCACCTCAACCAGTTCCTCGGCGACATCGAGGCCCTCCTGTGGCCCGATCTGTTCGTCATCGGAGGCGGCATCAGTGCGGACTTCTCGATCTTCGGCGCGAACCTTGATCTCGCCACGCCCGTCGTGGCGGCACGCCTCGGGAACGAGGCCGGCATCGTAGGCGCTGCGATCGGCGCCGCGCGCGTCACGAGGGACCAGCCATGACCGTGCACGCGTTCCGGACCCCCACCGGGCTCCTCGTGCCGGCGATCACGACCGAGCAGATGCGTGAGGTCGATCGCGTGGCGGTCGAGGAGGTCGGACCGAACCTGTACCAGATGATGGAGAACGCCGGCCGGAACCTCGCCTCCCTGTGCGCGCAGACGCTGGGAACGGGGTGGGGGGCCGCGCCGATCATGGTGCTGGCCGGGACCGGTGGGAACGGTGGCGGCGGCCTGTGCGCCGCCCGGCACCTGGTCAACCACGGCGGTCAGGTCACGGTCGTCGTCTCCGAACCATCGAGGCTGACGGGCGTCCCGGCCGAGCAGCTCGCGCTCTACCGGGCGGCCGGGGGACGGATCGCCTCGGTCGCCGAGGTCGACACGATCGACGCCGTGCTCGTCGTGGACGCCGTGCTCGGCTACAGCCTCGGCGGCGCCCCGCGTGGCCCGGCGGGCGAGCTGGTCGCGTGGTTGTCGAGCCGTACGAACCCGGTGATCTCGCTGGACGTGCCCTCAGGGCTCGACTCGACGACGGGCGAGGCTGCCGGGGCGTTCGTGCGGGCGTCCGCCACCCTGACGCTCGCCCTGCCGAAGACCGGGCTCGACGTCGAAGCCGTGGGCCGGCTCTGGCTCGCGGACCTCGGCATCCCTCGCGAGGTGTACCGCCGGGTCGGGGTCCAGCCACCGCCGAACCTGTTCACCTCGGGGTACCGGGTCGAGCTGACGGCCGACGTCGACAGATCAGATGGGGTGAACTGAGCCGGCCAGCCGGGCCGACGGAACCGGGGTCGACGCCCGCGTGGGATCGATCGCTGCCGGTCGGGCTCCGCATCAGCGCCCGCATCCGTCGTCATCGGTGAACAGCTCCCTTGAGATCGTGCGGGTGCAGCAGGCGCCAGGCACGCATCATCTCAGCGACCGACCAGGCCTGGAACGGGGTGCCCGTCGCCTCGTGCGGGGCGTCCCCGCTCGCCGTCTCCGAGACGGACCCCAGCCCCCAGTCGCCCAGGTGCGCCGCAAGTCCGTCGAGCAGCTCGGCGGGGGCTGCACCGGCGCGCAGCGCGGCGTCGACGTACGGCCCGATGAGCCACGGCCAGACGGTGCCCTGGTGGTAGGCCAGGTCCCGCTGACGCGGATCACCGGTGTGGCGGCCCCGGTAGGCGGGGTCGTCCGG
>DATKTF010000367.1:0-15567 GCA_035531255.1 Cellulomonadaceae bacterium | reverse complement strand
GTCGCGGGTAGTCGAACGGACTGCCGACGTCGAGTCCTCGCCATCGCACGGCGGGTTCCTCTCCCGTCTCCGGGTCCGGCGCGCGTGCGAGCCCGACGGATCGCGCCACCACGTCGAACGAGCCCCCGAGCGAGAGCGTCGCCGAGGTGAGCACCGTCGACCGCCCGGCGAGGAGCTGGCTCCGGATCAGCCCACTGACGCTGAGAGGTGCCGCGTGCAGCCGTGGCATCCCGGCATCCCGCCGGTTCGACTCATCCGCGCGTGAGCACCACAGCACGTCGAGCCCCGTCCCGTCGGCCGGCGCACCGACGATCCGTTCGGCGATCTCGAACACCGCGAGCATCGCCGCCGCGGCCATCCGGACGCCTCCGGTGGAGTCGGCGCCGTCGCTGCCCGATCGGCCCTGACCGGGGTCCGGTCGCAGCGCACTGGCGAGGGTCCGGGCCGCGTCCCGGACGGCGGAGACCGCGTCGCGAACGGCATCCGGCAACCCCCTGGCGAGGCGCCCCTCCGGCACGTCGATCAGCGCAGCGCCGAGCGCAGCGGCCGCGGAGTCGAGGCCGGTGGTCGGCAGGCCTCCGTGCCGCCGCGCGAGTCGGCCGGCATGCTCGAGGCTCGCGACCGAGAGCTCGACCGTGGCCTGCGCGGTCACCCGGTCCGTGAGCTCGTGCGCCTCGTCGACGATCAGGACCTCGTGCTCAGGAAGGACGTTCGGCGAGCCGGTCGCGGCGATGCCGAGCATCGCGTGGTTCGTGACGACGACGTCCGCCTCCTTCGCGTGCGTCCGCGCACGCTGGGGGAAGCAGTCCTCGAGCAGGGGGCACCGTGCGCCGAGGCACTCGAGCGCGGTCACCGAGACCTGGCGCCACGCGCGATCGCTCACCCCGGGGACGAGGTCGTCGCGGTCGCCCGTCGCCGTCTCCTCCGCCCACTCGCGCAGCCGCACGACCTGCGCGCCGAGATCCGCCGCGGCACCACGCGCGGTCCGCCCGGCGACGGCGGGGTGCTCCGCCGCACCAGGATGCTCGGACGCAGCCGTGAGGTCGAAGAGCATGCCCGGCTCGTCCGGGGGGTACCCACCTGCGAGCTTCTGGAGGCAGAGGTAGTTGTGCCAACCCTTGAGCAGAGCGATGACCGGGGCACGTGGCAGCCTCGGCGCCACCGCAGCCGCGACCAGTGGCAGGTCGCGGGTGATCACCTGGCGCTGCAGCGCGAGCGTCGCCGTCGACACCACGACCCGCTCCGACGCGAGCACCGCGTGGCGGACCGCCGGCACGAGGTAGCCGAGCGACTTCCCGGTTCCCGTCCCGGCCTGCACGAGGAGGTGCTCGCCCGCCTCGATCGAGGCGGTCACGGCGCTCGCCATCGCGTGCTGGCCATCGCGTCGTTGTCCGCCGAGAGCCACCACGGCCAGGTCGAGAAGGGCGTCGATGCTGTCGTGCGGTGCAGCGTCGCGCGCCTCGGGAACGACGGAGGGCAGCGGGACGGGCATCGGGTCAGCCTAGTGCGGCCGCGGCCCGCAGCTCCGAGGCGAGCCCCTCTCCCACGCGAGCACGGAGGGCCGTCCCCTCCGGGGTGTGCTCCTCGGCCTCGATGTCACCCTCACCGTGCACCCGGCTGATCAGGTCACCGCGGTGATAGGGGATCACCAGCTCGACCTGGACCCCGGGACGTGGGAGCTGGTCCGCGATCAGCGCCTCGAGCTCGTCGATGCCCTCGCCGGTGTGCGCCGAGACCACGATCGAGTGGATCTCGCGCGACCGCAGCCGCGCGACCACCTTCGGATCGGCCACGTCGACCTTGTTCAGCACGACCACCTCGGGGACATCCATGGCTCCGGGGATGTCGGCGAGCACGTGGCGGACGGCGGAGATCTGGCCCTCCGGGTCCGGGTGCGACGCATCGACCACATGGAGCAGCAGGTCCGAGTCGGCGACCTCTTCGAGCGTCGACCGGAACGCCTCGACGAGCTGGTGCGGGAGGGAGCGGACGAACCCGACCGTGTCGGCCAGCGTGTACACCCGACCGTCCTCGGTCTGGGCGCGTCGCACCGTGGGGTCGAGGGTCGCGAACAGGGCGTTCTCGACCAGGACGCCGGCACCGGTCAGGCGATTGAGCAAGGACGACTTGCCGGCGTTGGTGTATCCGGCGATCGCGACCGACGGGATCGCGTGCCGCTTGCGCGAGGACCGCTTGGTGGCACGCGACGGCTCCATCGCCGCGATCTCCCGCCTCAGCTTCGCCATCCGGTTGCGGATCTTGCGGCGGTCGAGCTCCATCTTGGTCTCACCGGGACCGCGGGAACCCATGCCGGCTGCCGCCCCACCGACCTGACCACCGGCCTGCCGCGACATCGACTCGCCCCACCCACGCAGGCGCGGGAGCAGGTACTCGAGCTGCGCGAGCTCGACCTGCGCCTTGCCCTCCCGGGACTTCGCGTGCTGCGCGAAGATGTCCAGGATCAGCGCCGTCCGGTCCACGACCTTCACCTTGACGATGTCCTCGAGAGCGCGACGCTGGGACGGCGCCAGCTCGCCGTCGACCACGACGGTGTCCGCCCCCGTCGACGCGACGACCGCTGCGAGCTCGACCGCCTTGCCGGAACCGAGGTACGTCCCGGGATCTGGCTTCTGGCGACGCTGCAGCATCCCGTCGAGCACCAGCGACCCGGCCGTCTCCGCCAGGGCGGCGAGCTCGGCCAACGAGTTCTCCGCGTCGGTGACGGTCCCGCTCCCCCAGAGCCCGACGAGGACGACGCGCTCGAGCCGGAGCTGGCGGTACTCGACCTCGGTGACGTCCTCGAGCTCGGTCGACAGGTTCGCGACGCGCCGCAGCGAGGTGCGCTCCTCGAGCTCGATCTGGTCACCGTCGTAGGCCGAGTGGATCGTCACCCCGTCGTGCAACGTGCGCCCGGCCCGTGCGAGCACCCGGGCGACGACGTCGTCTGCGACCTCCTGGGTGCTGCGTGCCGCGGTGACCTCGGCCACCCTCGTCGTGCTCTCGCCTGCCGTACCACGGGCGGCACCATCGGCGCCCCCCTGGCTGCTCTGCTGCGGGTCGGTCACGTGCTCCCTCTCGCTCGGTGGTACCAGCCTGACACGCGCCACCGACGCACGGCCACGCAATTCGCTGCAGGCGCACGAGGGCCGTCGGCGGTCAGGGCGGTGCCGCCGGGCGGATAGGGTCACGGACGTGAGCGACGACCACTACTTCACCGCACGACCGGCGTCGGCGGCCGAGCGACGCCTCGTGCGCGTCACGCTCGCCGGACGCGACGTCGAGGTCGAGACCGCCGGCGGGATCTTCTCCCCGGGTCGGATCGACCTCGGGACCCAGGTGCTGCTGCGAACGGTGCCGGAGCCACCACGCGGCGGTGAGCTGCTCGACCTGGGATGCGGCTGGGGACCTCTTGCGCTGACGCTCGCGATCGAGTCGCCCGACGCACACGTGTGGGCGGTGGACGTCAACGAGCGTGCACTCGACCTCGTCGCACACAACGCCCGGCGGCTCGGTCTCGAGAACGTCACGGCCTGCACCCCTGACGCCGTCCCGCACGACGTCGAGCTCGCGGCGATCTGGTCGAACCCGCCGATCCGCGTCGGCAAGGACGTGCTGCACGCGATGATGGTGCAGTGGCTGCCCCACCTCTCCGACGGTGCGAGCGCGCACCTCGTGGTCCAGCGCAACCTGGGTGCGGACACGCTGCACCGGTGGTTGGACGACCACCTCACCGAGATCGTCGGGGGCCGGACGGCCACCGTCACCCGGCTCGCGAGCGCCAAGGGGTTCCGGATCCTCGAGGTCTGCGTGGGCTGACGTGGCCCGCGGCGTCACCCCACCGCGTCACCCCGCGACGACGGCCCGCGCAGCGGCCACCGTGGGCACTCCGACCAGACGGTGCAGCACGACCCCGGTCTCGTCGAGCACGAGCACCGTCGGGGTCTGCGCGACCTCGAACGCCTCGGCGAGTCCTCGGGCGTCCGCGACGTCGAGCTCGACGTGCACCACGCCGTCCGTCGTCGCCGCGACCCGTTCGAGCACCTGACGCGTCGCGCGGCACGGCCGGCAGAAGGCGCTCGAGAACTGCACGAACGTCCGACGGGCTCCGAGGGGCGCGTCGAGGTCGCTCGTGCTCACCACCCCCACCACCGTCAGCCCGCCAGCAGCGCCGCGAGGTCGACCTGCGCCGTCGCCACGAGCACGGCAGGACCCGCGAGCTCCACCGTCCCGGAACCCGGCATGCGCACGCGGACCGTGCCGCCCGGGACGTCGACGAGCCAGCTGTCCGGGGCCGTCGGGCCTCCCCAGCTGCGCACCGCGAGCGCCGCGGCGCAGGCCCCCGTCCCGCACGAGCGCGTCTCGCCGACGCCGCGCTCGTGCACCCTCATCCGCACACGTCCGACGGTCCCGCCACGCCCGTCGGACGCCTCGCCGAGCGGAACGACGAGCTCGACGTTCGTCCCGCGTGGGGGGGTCGGGCTCACCACCGGTGCGCGCACGAGATCCGCCGCCGCGAGCTCCGCGAGCCCCGACAGGGCGAGCACGGTGTGCGGGTTGCCGACATCCACCCGCAACGCAGGGCGATCGACGTCGAGACCCGCGACGCGGACCTCGGCATCGAAGCCCTCGGCCGCTGCCGACTCACCGCCCGGAAGCGTCCAGCGCCCCATGTCGACCGCGTACCAGCCGTTCGGCTCGCGCCGCACGCGGCGGACTCCCGCGCGGGTGCCGACGACGACCTCTGCGGCCCCCGCGTCGACGAGCCCGAGCCGCTCGAGGAACCGCACGAACACCCGGATGCCGTTGCCGCACATCTCGGCCACCGACCCGTCGGCATTGCGGTAGTCCATGAACCATGTCGCCGACGCGTCCTCCGCCAGCACCTTCTCGCCCTCCGGCAGCGAGGTGGTCGGCACGAGACGGATCACGCCGTCGCCGCCGACACCGGCTCGACGGTCCGTGAGGGCACGCACCAGCTCGGCGGACAGATCGACCTCGTCGCGACGGTCGTCGATCAGCACGAAGTCGTTCTGGGTGCCGTGCCCCTTGGTCACCTCGAGCAGCGCGGGCGCGATCATGCGCCGGTCCCGGTCATGAGCCCAGCGTACGACGGCGGGCACCGTGGTCCACGAGCGTCCCGGCGTCCGCCGCAGCGACCAGCGCGACGGCTCGCTCAAGGAGGTCCGCGTCCTGCGCATCGAGCCAGTGCACGCGCGGATCCCGCCCGAACCAGCCCATCTGCTTGCGGGCCAGGCGACGGGTATGGGCACTGACCGCCTCCCGGGCACTCTCCAGGTCTCCGTCGTCCGCGAGCGCCTCGAGCACCTCCGCATAGCCGACGGCGCGCGACGCGGTGCGACCCATCCCCTGCCCCGCGAGGTCCCGGACCTCCTCCACGAGACCGGTGCGCCACATCCGGGTGACGCGACTCTCGACCCGTCGGTCGAGGACGTCGCGGTCGCAGTCGAGTCCGATCTGCACCGCGGGAACCACGTACCGGTGCTCCGGCAGGGTGGCGGAGTACGGGCGTCCGGTCAGCTCGATGACCTCGAGAGCCCGGACGATCCTCCGGGTGTTCGCCCTCCCGATCGACGCGGCCGCGATCGGGTCGAGTCGCTCGAGCTCGGCGTGCAGCCGGCCGGGTCCCTGCTCCGCGGCGCGCTCCTCCCACCGCGCACGCACCTCCGGATCGGTACCCGGGAACGCGATGTCGTCGAGCACCGCCCGAACGTAGAGCCCCGAGCCCCCCACGACCACGGGTCGGGCGCCGCGGGCGGAGATCCCCGCCAGGTCCGACCGGGCGCGCTCCTGGTAGTGGGCGACCGAGGCCTCCTGGTCGACGTCGAGCACGTCGAGCTGGTGGTGGGCGATGCCGCGACGCTCGTCGAACGGCACCTTCGCCGTACCGACGTCCATCCCCCGGTACAGCTGCATGGCGTCGGCGTTGACCACCTCACCCCCGAGCAGCTCGGCGAGCGCCAGACCGAGGTCGGACTTCCCCGTCGCCGTCGGCCCGACCACTGCCACGACCACGGTGGCGGTCATGCCGCGACCGCGGCGCAGCGCCACGACGCGGACACGTGGACGACTCCGAGACAGCGGTCCGCCCGCGCACGCTCGACCTCGACGGCGCCGAGCGCGCCGCAGGCTCCGACGAGCACCTGCCACGGCGCCCACCCGCTCATGCCGAGGTCCGCCGCCAGCTGCGCGTCCAGCTCACCCAGACGCCACCGAGCCTCGACGCCGCCATCCAGGAGGTCCGCGGCAATCGCGCGGTCGAGCCCCGGCGCGCGGTCGTCCGCGGCGAGCGGCGCGTCCTCGCCGTTCCGTGCGCTCAGGCTGCCCGCGACGATCAGCCCCAGAGCGTCGTGCGGGTCGGATCGCAGGAGCGCGCGACCCCGCTCACGCAGCCCCTCGGCCCGAGAGGCTCCTGTGCGTGCACCTGAGACCACCGGGGTCGGCGGACCGGATCGGCGCCGCCGATCCGGTTCGCGAACCTCGAGCACCTCGAGCTCTCCCGCCCAGGCCTCTGGCATCGCATGCGTCGCCAGAGCAAGAACGGCCGACCCCACCGCGGAGACGACAACCGGCGCCGGCCGTGCTGTCGACCCGGCTGCCGGTCGCGCGGGCAGCGGCCACCGGACCTGTCCGTCGCCGATGCCGACGTCGCCCAGGCCGGTCTGCCACCCGGTGACGAGGTGACGGTCCAGCCGCGCCGGCGCGATCACGACAACCCGGTCGACGCCCTGACGGAACATCGCCGCGACCGCTGCCGTCGCGGCGTCGCGGATCACGTCCGTCGCCTCGTCCTCGCGCCCGCCGGCACCGGGGACGAGCAGGACGGTGCCTGGGACGAGGGCCGCGGCGATGAGCATGCACCGACGGTACCGAGTCGCGCCCGGTCTCCCCGCCATCCGACCGGTCGCTCTCGCGGTGTCAGGGGCCCGCGGTACGCTGCCTCATGGGCATCTTCCGGGACCGTCCACCTGGCCGACGGCGAGGATCGGCACGGTCCGAGGACGCCCCTGAGGCGCTGGACCCTCGTGCGGCTGCCGTGGCACGACTACCGCAGGTCGAGCGCACGCCCGTCGCGCACGACGTCCCCTACCCGCTGGCGAGCAGCCGGATCGTGCGATGGTTCGAGACCAACGACTTCAGCTACTTCGTCGACAACGACGGCGACCTCGGCGGGATCTGGCGGGGCAGGCTGTTCTACTTCTTCCTCTTCGGTGACGACTCGGAGATCTTGCAGACTCGCGGCCAGTGGAACCGCGAGGTGTCGATCGAGCGTCTTGAGGAGATCCTCGACCACTGCAACGAGTGGAACGCCGAGCGGATCTGGCCCAAGGCCTACGCGCGGGTGCGCGACAACGGCATGGTCCACGTCGTGACCGAGGTCGCCACCGACCTCGAACCGGGAGTGACGGAGGACCAGCTCAGCCAGCTCCTGTTCTGCGGTCTGAGCACCGGGTCGATGTTCTTCGACTCGCTCGACGAGCTCTACCCCGACCCGGTCGGGCTCGCGCCATGAGCGCCAACCAGCGGACCGGTTGGCTCGCACGGTTGTTCGGCGAGACACGCCCCACATCGTCTCCGCTGATCGAGCGGGTCGAACGCCCGACGCCGCTCACCCGTGACCGGGTGGCGTCGTACCTTCGCCGCCGCGGCTACCGGTTCGTCGTCGATGCCGAAGGTGACCTCACCGGCACCTGGGACGACAACCGGTTCTGGTTCCTGCTGCTCGGCGACGACGACGAGATCCTTCAGGTGCGCGGGCGATGGCATCGCCAGCTCCCGGTCGAGCAACGCCGAGGGCTTGCGCTCGCACTGAACGACTGGAACCGCGAACGGATCTGGCCCAAGGTCTACGTGCGCGAGGAGGAGGGCGCTCTCTCGCTCTACAGCGAGGTGTCGGTGGACCTGGAACGCGGCGCCACCGACGCGCAGATCGGGCAAGCGATCACCTGCGGTCTCGGCACGGGCGTCAAGATGTTCGACGCACTGCTCGGTCTCCTTCCACCCGGGACGCTCGACGACCCGTCCGAGTGATCCGCGTGGGAGACGGTCAGCTCCGCCGACCCGGCATGCCGAGAGCGATGGCTCCCCCACCTGCGGGGTGCCCGTGGGCATGGTCGTCACCGGCCAGACGTGCGAGTTCCCGGGCCTCCCACGCGTCACCTGCGCGCGTCCGTCGAACGGCGAACGTCCCGCCCTGGACGCCGGAGTCCGCGACCAGATAGTGCGGCGCGCCATGTGTCACGTCGACGGTCACGAGATCCCCCGGGCGTGGAAGTCCTGGGCGGACGTCGCCCGCTCGATCGGCGCTCGCGACGCCGACCGACGGCACGTCGACCTGGGTGGCGCCGGGGAGAGCGACGTGCACGAGCCTGTTGTCGGCCGCGCGACCGGAGACGCGACGCGACGAGCCGTCCTTGCGCCCCTCGCCCTCGGCGATCAGCACCTCGACCGTCCGACCGACCTGAGCCGTGTTCTCCTCGAGGGCGATCCGGTCCTGCAGGGCGACGAGACGTCCGTACCGCTCCTGAACGACCGCCTTCGGCACCTGGTCCGGGAGGTCGGCCGCCGGGGTTCCCGGCCGCGGTGAGTACTGGAAGGTGAAGGCCGACGAGAACCGGGCCTGCTCCACGACGCGCAAGGTCGCGGCGAAGTCCTCCTCCGTCTCCCCGGGGAATCCGACGATGATGTCGGAGGTGATCGCGGCCTCGGGCATCGCCTCGCGGACGCGGTCCAGGATGCCCAGGAACGCGCCGGAGCGGTATGAACGCCGCATCGCTCGGAGCACCCGGTCCGAACCCGACTGGAGCGGCATGTGCAGCTGCGGCATCACGGTCGGGGTCTCGGCCATCGCCGCGATCACGTCGTCGGTGAAGGCGGCCGGGTGCGGAGACGTGAATCGGACCCGTTCGATCCCGTCAATCGCACCGGTCGCGCGCAAGAGCTTGGCGAAGGCCGCGCGGTCCCCGAACTCGACCCCGTAGGAGTTGACGTTCTGCCCGAGGAGCGTCACCTCGATGGCACCCTGCCCGGCGAGCGCCGCGACCTCCGCGAGGATCGCACCCGGACGGCGGTCTCGCTCCTTGCCGCGGAGGTGCGGGACGATGCAGAAGGTGCAGGTGTTGTTGCACCCGACGCTGATCGACACCCAGCCGGCGTAGACCGACTCCCGACGCGTCGGCAGCGTCGACGGGAACACCTGGAGCGACTCGGCGATCTCGACCTCTGCACGCGCATTGTGGCGCGCGCGCTCGAGCAGCACCGGAAGGACGTCGAGGTTGTGGGTGCCGAACACGACGTCGACCCAGGGCGCCCGGTCGACGATGCCGGCCCGATCCTTCTGGGCCAGGCATCCCCCCACGGCGATCTGCATGCCCGGGCGCGAGCGTTTGACGCTCGCCAGCTGTCCCAGGTTTCCGTAGAGCTTGTCTGCGGCGTTCTCGCGCACCGCGCAGGTGTTGATGACGACGACGTCGGCTGCGCCCTCGGCCGCCTCCTCACCCGATGCCGGGACGTAACCGGCCTGCTCCAAGAGGCCGGCCATGTGCTCGGAGTCGTGGACGTTCATCTGACATCCGAGCGTGCGAACGAGATAGGTACGCGGACCCCGCGTCGTCAGCTGCTCCGGAGAGGAGGGGACGATGCGCGGGATCGGCACGCTGGGGATGGTGGTCGTCGACATCTCGTCTAGGGTACGGCGACGGGCACAGCCGTCGGCACACGGCGACCACCATCGGACCGCGATGCCATCGCGCCGGGCCAACCGGCGAGGCGGCACATGGTCGGGAGGAGGCACATGGTCAGCCCGCCGTCGCCGACGCGCGGATCTCCCGGACGACCGTCACCTTGATCTCCCCCGGATAGGTGAGATCGGCCTCGATGTGGCGTGCGATCGCCACCGCCAACCCCGGGAGAGCGACGTCTCCCACCTCGCTGGGCTCGACGACGACCCTGACCTCGCGGCCCGCAGACATCGCAAGCGCACGCCGGACACCGGGATGCGCCACGACCAGCTGCTCGAGACGGTCCATCCGCTCCACGTACTGGTCGAGCTCCTCCCGACGGGCACCGGGTCGCGCGGCCGACGCAGCGTCGGCCGCCTGGACGAGCACGGCCTCGACCGACTCCGATGGCACCTCGTCGTGGTGGGCCGCGATCGCGTTGACCACGAGATCCGCCTCGCCTGCCCGGCGCGCGAGCTCGGCGCCGATCAGCGCGTGAGTGCCTTCGATCTCCGCCGGCCGCGCCTTGCCGATGTCGTGCAGGAACGCCGCACGGCGCGCGAGGTCGACGTCCGCCCCGACCTCCGCAGCGATGGCAGCGGCGATCTGCGCGCACTCGACGAGGTGGAGCAGCACGTTCTGCCCGTAGGAGGTCCGGAGCCGAAGCCGCCCGAGGGTCGCGACCAGATCCGGGTGCAGGTCACCCACACCTGCCCGCTCGGCCGCCTCGTGCCCGGCAGCGACCGTGCGGTCCTCGGCACCGGCGAGGGCATCCTCATACGCGGCCTCGATGCGCTGGGGGTTGATCCGGCCGTCGGCGATCAACGCCTCGAGCGCGACCTGCGCAACCTCACGCCGCTCCGCGTCGAAGCAGGAGAGCGTCACCGAGTCCAGGGACTCGTCGACCAGGACGTTGACTCCGGTCAGCGCCTCGAAGGCCCGGATGTTGCGCCCCTCCTTGCCGATGATGCGCCCCTTCATCTCCTCGGACGGCAGGGTGAGCACCGACACGACCGACTGCGCGCTCGTCGGTCCGGCGACGCGCTGGATCGCCGTGCTGAGGATGCGGCGCGCCCGCGCGTCGGCGGTCCGACGCGCCTTGACCTCAGCGCGCCGAACGAACGAGGCGCTGTCGTTCGCCACCTGATCCTTGAGCCTGCTCATGAGAGTCGCGCGTGCCTCCTCGGCGCTGAGCCCGGCGACCTGCTCCAACGCGTCGACGGTCGACCTCTCGGCCTCCGCGGTGCGGCGAGCGAGGTCCGCCTCCGCGGTCTGGACCGCCGCAAGGCGGCTCTCGGTCACCCGCGACCGGTCCGTCACCTCGAGCTCCGACGCCCGAAGCGCATGCTCGCGTGCGGCGACCTCGTCCACGCGCCGTCGAGCGTCCGCGAGCAGGGACCGCGCCTCGTCCTTGATCTCGGCCACATCGGCCTCGGCGCGCGAGCGCTGCCCGGCCGCCTCTCGTCGCGCGATGCTCACCAGGACGAGTGCCACGAGACAGACCAGGAGCAACGCCACGATCACGCCGTACTCACTCGGGACCACGGCGACCTCCGACGTCGGGAAACGGGCCACGTCCCATTGTCCCGGAAACGGCGGGCCCCTGCTGCCAGCCCCGGTGTCGGCGGACCGGCGGCTCGGGTCGCGACGTGTCCGCGGTCACGGTCCGCTGATCGCGTCCGGGTCGTCACCGTCGCCGTCGCCGAGGGTCCTCGGGAGACTCCCGACCTCGTCAGCGCCCTGCTCGCTCGCCAGGTACTCGCGCACGACCTCCATGACGAGCCCGGGCGGGTAGCCCTTGCGACCCAGCGCCGCAAGGGTCCGTCGCACGCGGACCTGCGTGTCGAGACCCCGGGTGCTCGCCAGCTTGCGTGCGACCAGTCGCTGGGCCGTCGCGCGTTCGGACTCCGGGTCCAGCTCGGCGAGCGCGGCGGTCGCCAGCTCGTCGGAGATCCCCTTCCGGCGAAGCTCGTCGCCGAGCGCCCGCCGCGCGAGGCCACGGTCGTCGTGACGCGACCTGACCAGCATGCGCGCGTACTCCGCGTCGTCGACGAGGCCCACGTCGGTGAACCGGTCGAGAACAGCCGAGGCGACGTCGTCGGGCACCTCACGCCGCGCCATGGCCTCCGCGAGCTGGGCCCTGCTCCGGGGTGCGCTTGTCAGGAGCCGGAGGGCGACGGCGCGCGCGACGGACTCCGTCTCGGGTTCACGATCATGCGCGGCCGACCCTGTCACGGGTGGTTCCGACGCTCGAGCACTCACCTCAGCACCTCGCGAACGGGTCCATGACCGATCGCGCGCGCAGAGCCTGTCGACGCGCGCGATCGGTCGGCTCAGAAGTCGACCCCGGGTCCGGGCTCTGCGGGTGCGTCGAGCTTGGCACCGACACCGAGCTTCTCCTTGATCTTCTTCTCGATCTCGTTCGACAGGTCGGGGTTGTCCCGCAGGAACCCGCGGGCGTTCTCCTTGCCCTGCCCGAGCTGGTCGCCCTCGTACGTGTACCAGGCACCCGACTTGCGGATGAACCCGTGCTCCACGCCCATGTCGATGAGGCCTCCCTCGCGGGAGATTCCCACTCCGTAGAGGATGTCGAACTCCGCCTGCTTGAACGGCGGCGCCATCTTGTTCTTCACGACCTTGACGCGCGTCCGGTTGCCGACCGCCTCGGTCCCCTCCTTGAGGGTCTCGATGCGCCGGATGTCGAGGCGGATCGACGCATAGAACTTCAGCGCCTTGCCCCCGGTCGTCGTCTCCGGGCTTCCGAAGAACACCCCGATCTTCTCGCGCAGCTGGTTGATGAAGATCGCCGTGGTCCCCGACTGGTTCAACGCGCCGGTGATCTTGCGCAGCGCCTGCGACATCAGGCGCGCCTGCAGTCCGACGTGGCTGTCGCCCATCTCACCCTCGATCTCGGCCTTCGGCACGAGAGCGGCGACCGAGTCGACCACCACGACGTCGATCGCACCGGACCGGATCAGCATGTCCATGATCTCCAGCGCCTGCTCACCGGTGTCCGGCTGCGAGACGAGCAGCGCATCGGTGTCGACACCGAGCTTCTTGGCGTACTCCGGGTCCAGCGCGTGCTCGGCGTCGATGAAGGCGGCGATGCCTCCGGCACGCTGCGCGCTGGCCACGGCGTGCAGGGCCAGCGTCGTCTTCCCGGACGACTCCGGCCCGTAGATCTCCACGACGCGTCCGCGCGGGAGGCCGCCGATCCCGAGCGCCACGTCCAGGGCGATCGACCCGGTGGGGATGACCTCGACCGGCGCCCGCCCTTCGTCGCCGAGGCGCATGATCGACCCCTTGCCGAACTGACGGTCGATCTGTCCGAGCGCGGCCTCGAGTGCCTTCGCGCGGTCCTGGGGAGCTGCCATGTCATACCTCGTCTTCTCGAGCAGCCTGGGGCTGCGCCTGCTGGGGCTGGCCTGTTCTCACGGCGACGCTATGTCCGACCACCGACACCCGCCTGACGCGCGGCCTCCACCTGTGGAGTCCGGGCTTCCTGCGGTCACCTTGTGGACAACAGTAGACGAACACCTGTTCGAAGGCGCCCGACACGCCGCGCACGACCTCGCCCCGTGGCCCGGGTCGGTTCCGATCAGGATGCCGCGCTCTCGAGCCCGGCTCCGAGGTCGACCTGCTCGCCAGGCTGAAGGACGAGAGATCGGCACCCCGGGGCGTGGTGGGCGAGAGCTGCGGCGAAGGCCGGGCCCGCGCGGTCCATCCAGCCGGGCGGCAGACGCCGGGACGCCGGGGCGTGCAGCGTCCCCCAGTGCACCGGAACCGCGAGGCGCGCGCCGACGACACGGCAGGCCTCCGCCGCCTGCACCGGGTCCATGTGGCCTCCCGAGAGTCGCGGGCCCCAGCCCCCGACCGGCACCACCGCGACATCGATCGCCGCCCCGGCGAGCTCGGCGAGGTCGGCCATCGCCGCGAACGGCTCGGTGTCACCCGCCACCCAGATCGTCACGCTGCCGCTGCGCACGAGGTGACCGTTCGTCGCGTTCGGCCGGTGCGGCATCGGACGGTGACCGTGCACCGCGGGCACGAGTCGCACCGACACGCCCGCCGCACGGAACCACGCGTCCTCGTGCAGACCTACCGCCGCGGACATGCCCTTCGCGCGCAGCCATGCGGCGTTCGCGGGAGCGGTGATCACCGGCGCGTCCCCGAGCCGCCGTAGCGAGGCGAGCTCCGCGTGGTCGTGGTGCAGGTGGGACAGGAGCACGACGTCCGGGTCCGACCAGTCCGTGTCCCGCGGCTGCCCGCCCCGCCTCCTCAGGAGACCGGCGTGCCGTCCGAGCAACGGATCCGTCACCACCCGCGTGCCGTCGAGGTCGAGAACGGTCGTCGCGTGGCCGAGCCATCGCAGCATCGTCGTCATGCCCGTAGTCCCCGCTCCCGTGCCCACCGGACCAGCTGGACGTGGACCTGCTCCGCCCCGACCGGGATGCGTCGACCGTCCACGTCCTCCAGGAGGTCCTCCCCGACCGCCCACCCGGCCGGATGGAGCAGGAAGGCATCGTTCTGCGCACCACCCAACCCGCCGTGAGAGCCGACGAGACCCTCGAACGCGTGCACCCGCCCGCTGGCGTCGACCGTCGACACGAGCACGAGATCGCCGGCGTCGACCATCCCGGCGACGCGCGCGAGGTCCGGGCGGGCCCTCGACCCGAGGCCGGCGAGCGGGTCTGCCCCCTCGACCGTCCCGTCGGACAGCACGCACAGCCCGTCGGCACCCACGGCCACCGGACCACGACCGCGGGTCTGCGCCACGACCACGGCGACCGACGCGAGGCTCGCGAGACCGGGGACGAGCCCGGGCCACCTCGAGCGGATCTCCTCGAGCGAGAGGCGCCCCGGCAGTCGCGGGAACCAGACCATCCCGAGGTTCCCCGACGCGATCACCGCGACCTCCGGCAGGTCACCCGCCCCGGTGGCCGCCGACCGTCCGGCACGGTCGTCCCCCGCGCCGACCGTCGTGCCGCCTGCTCGGGCCGCGCGACCGAACGCCGAGGTCAGCAGGGCGTTGAGCGGGCCCCAGTCCTCGCCCTCGCCCGCGCGCAGCCCGGCATCGTCCGCGACCTCCATGAGCGACCGGACGACGTCGAGCAACGACCGACCCTCGACCTGCTCGAACGTGTCACCGAGGCTCTGGCCGTGGTCCGACAGGACGACGACGTCGTACGGACGCGGGGCGACCGACAGCACCGCCTCCAGGAGCCACAGCTCACGGTCCAGCCCCTCCAACGCGCGGAGGGACTCGGGTCGGGTCGGACCCGCGTGGTGCGCGATCTCGTCGTAGTCGACCAGGTCCACGAAGACGATCGGGGTCCCCCGCAAGAGCTGCTCGGCCACCAGGGACACGTTCAGGTCGCGCAGCAGCACGTTGCTCACGCCCCGCGCAAGCACGTACGCGCCAAGTCGACGCACGCGTGGTCGGACCCGGCGGACGCGTTGGCGCCGCCCCTGGTAGAGCTCCTTCACCATCTCGCCCACGGTCATCACCAGGGCGCGGGCGAGCACGAACGGGCTCGAGAAGAACCGCACGTACGCGGGACCGGGGCCGAACCCGCCGTGCCCGAGCGCCCGGCTCATGACGAGCAGGCACGTCGCCGCGTCCCCGGAGAACATCGTGCTGATGGCGGCGCCGTCCGGCGCGAGCAGCCCGCCGCCGGTCGTCATGCGACTCTCGACGAGCGCCGCGTCGGCCGGGTGGTTGGTGACGACGAGTCGACCGAGCTCCTTGTCCCACCACCGGAACGACGGGACCCGCGAGCTGTCGCCGTGCAGCAGCCCGGCCTGGCTCGCGGGCGTGGTCGCCGGCACC
>DATKTF010000366.1:0-3971 GCA_035531255.1 Cellulomonadaceae bacterium | reverse complement strand
CTCCCAGTGCGGGGTGTTCACCGCCGTGAAGGCATCCAGGTCCACGGTCGATACCCTGCCACAGCGGCCCCTCGGCCGTGGCAGGGTAGACGCAGGGAGGTGGGCCGTGCAGGACGGGATCGTCATCGGTGAGGGTGTGCTGCTCGACACCCGTCCGGCGTCGTTCGCGTCCCGGTTCCTCGGCGCTGCGATCGACGTCGCGGTCGACGCCGCGGTGGTCCTCGTCGCGCTCGCGACGTTCGCCGGGACCGGCGCGGACGTGAACGCCGACGTCGGCGCGATCCTGAGCGTCGGCGTCCTCGTGCTTCTCATGGTCGTCGCACCGGTGACCGTCGAGACCCTCACCCGCGGTCGATCGCTCGGCAAGCTCGCCACCGGGATCCGGATCGTGCGGGACGACGGCGGCCCGGTGCGGTTCCGTCACGCCCTGGTGCGCGCGCTCGTCGGCATCGGCGAGATGTGGCTCACGGCCGGATCCGTGGCGATCATCACGTCGCTCGTGCACCCCCAGGGCAAACGGCTCGGCGATCTTCTCGCGGGCACCTACGCGATCCGGGTGCGCGGCGGGACGAGGCCCGCACCGCCCGCCCCCATCCCGCACGAGCTGCTCGGCTGGGCACACAACGCCGACATCAGGCAGCTGCCGGACGGGCTCGCTCTCTCGGTGCGGCAGTTCCTGGGTCGCACGTCGATGCTTCACCCCGGTTCGCGCGTGCGGCTCGGGACCGAGCTCTCGCGCGCGGTCGAGCGCTACGTCGCACCGCTCCCGCCCGCCGGCACCCACCCCGAGGCGTTCCTCACCGCCGTCCTCGGCGCGCGCCGCGAACGTGAGTACGCCCTGGCGATGGCCTCACGCCGCCGTGTGGCCGACGAGAGCATCGCCCTGCACCGGCTCCCGCACCAGGTGCCGGACCCGCCCGACTGAGGCCCGCGAGCCGACCGTCGACCCGCTCAGCGATCGACCGCGCGACGCAGGTCGGGCTCGAGGTAGATGACCTGCGCGATCGGCACGGCCGAACGGACGCGCACCTCGGCGTCGTCGATCGCCCGGGCGACGTCGGCCGCCGTCGCCGCTCCTGGTACCTCGATCTTCGCCCCGACGAGCAGCTCGTCGGGCCCGAGGTGCATCGTGCGCAGATGGATCACCGAGGACACGCCGGGGCCGACGAGCGCGGCCCGGATCCGGTCGACGACGTCGCGCGCGGCCGACTCGCCGAGCAGCAGGGACCGGGTCTCGACCGAGAGCACGACGGCGATGATCACCAGCAGGATGCCGATCCCGGCCGTGCCGCCGGCGTCCCACCGGCCGTCGCCCGTCGCGAGCGTCATGCTCACGCCGGCGAGAGCCAGCACGAGCCCGACCAGTGCACCGAAGTCCTCGAGTAGCACCACCGGGAGCTCCGGTGCCTTCGCACCACGGATGAACGTGACCCAGGACTGGGACCCCCGCAACCGGTTCGACTCCACGACGGCGGTCCGGAACGAGAACCCCTCCATGCCCGCGGCCGCCAGCAGGACCACCACCGGGACCCACTGCCACGAGTCGATGCCGTGCGGCTCCGCCCATTTGTGCCAGGCCTCGTAGAGGGCGAAGAGCCCGCCGAGGGAGAACAGCACGATCGACACGATGAACGCGTACAGGTAGCGCTCTCGCCCGTAGCCGAACGGGTGCGACGCGTCCGCCTCACGCCGGGCTCGCTTCCCGCCGATCAGGAGCAACAGCTGGTTCCCGGAGTCGGCGAGCGAGTGCACCGACTCCGCGAGCATCGCGCTCGAACCCGTCAGGAGGAACGCGACGAGCTTGGTGGCGGCGATGCCGACGTTCGCCGACAGCGCCGCGATGATCGCTCGGGAGCTTCCCTCGTGTGCCATGCCGTCCTTCTCGTGGGGTCATGGAGCCGCGGCGAGTCGAGGCACCGACGGCGGGTCAGGACCGGGAGACCGGCCGCGCCTCGTCCGCCAGCAGCACCGGGATCCCGTCGCGCACCGGGTAGGCGAGGGGGTTGACGGGATCGGTCGACACCAGCTCCGGGGTCCCGTCCGGGCCGATGGCGTCGACGAGCGTCGCCCCGGTCACCGGGCATCGAAGGATCGCCCGCAGCCACGGCTCGATCGTCGGGATTCCTCGCTCTGCCGCACCACTCATGCTGTCGTCCTCGTTCCGTTGCTCGGTCCCGAGAGGGAAGGCACGCCGCCACTCTACTGAGCCGAGGGTCGTCGTCTGCGCGAACAGGTGGCCCCGTCAGGGCTTCTTGGCACTGTGGACGGTGACCCAGTCGAGACCGAACTCGGTCCCGTCCCCGCCGTCCTCGTACCAGCCCTTGTGCTCGCACGCGTGGCACGAGACGAAGACCGCCGGGGTCGAGTCCGTGAGGACGATGCGCACCCGTGTCAACGTGGTCCCGCCGCACGCGCTGCACGACTCGGGACCGGGCGCTGATCCGTTGGGGGTTCCGGCGAGCGACCCGAGTGGCTCGGCCGCGTCGTTCGCCTTGCGTCCACGTCGCGCCCCCTGCGTGCCCGCCATCCGTCAGCTCCCGTCCCCGCGCAGCACCCTCAGATGGCCACGACGCGCGACCTCGCCGACGACGACCGGCTCGTCGTCCTGCGCGCGATGACGCGGACGACCTGCCTCGCGCACGGCATCCGCGAGCGCGAGCAGGTCGTCGTGGCTCGGCCCCGACTCGACGAACTCGGGCATCAGCCGCACGACCTCCCACCCGCGCGGGGCGGTCAACCGGTCCGCGTGCAGAGCGCACAGGTCGTAGGAGTGCGGCTCCGCGTTGGTCGCCAACGGACCGAGCACCGCGGTCGAGTCCGAGTACACGTAGGTCAACGTCGCCACTGCGGGGCGCGCACAGGCCGTCCGCGTGCACTGCCGGGCTGATCTCACACCGAGGACGCTACCCTCGCCCGCTGTCAGCGCCCACCCCCACACGCCGCAGCCCCGGCTACAGTGCCAGTGATGGACCAGCACCTCAGCGCCGGAGCGCCCCAGGCCCGCGCGACCAACCGCAGGGACCGGCGCGGTCGTGGCGTGCGCGGACCCCTCGTACCGTCGACCGTTCCGGCGTTCCGGACCCGGGCCGAGCGCTTCGACGACCTGGTCCTCGCCGCGGTCGAACGGCTCGAGCACCGCTGGGCGGCCGAGCTGGAGGGCACCGAGTTCGCCGTCGAGGACGTCCCCCCGTCGGCTCCGGCGCCGTGGGAGACCGGTGGCGTCCCGCTCGGTCGCTACTTCGCCGCCGACGCCGGGCTGCCGAACCGCATCGTCATCTACCGCCGCCCCGTCGAGACGCGGGCCCTCGACGCCAACGATCTGGGCGGTCTGGTCCGGGACGTGGTGGTCGAGCAGGTCGCCCACCTGCTGGGTCGGCCCCCCGAGGACGTGGACCCCGAGTACGACGACGGGCACTAACCTTCACCTGATGACCACCTCCATCGGACCCCGCGGTGTGCGCGTGATCTGCGTGACCTACAACCCCGGTCCCGAGCTCGCCGACTTCGCGTCCTCGCTGCGCACCGCCACCACGGCGGACGTCGAGCTCGTGCTCACCGACAACGGGCCGGACGCCGACGTCGTCGACCAGACCGCCTCGACGTTCGGCGCGCGAGTCGTCCGGTCCGGGGCCAACCTGGGCTACGGCGGCGGCGCGAATGCCGGTGCGGTCGACGCCCGGCAGCCCTGGCTCGTCGTCGCCAACACCGACATCGTCTGGGAACCCGGTGCTCTCGACGCGCTGATCGACGCCGCCGAGTCGGACCCGAAGGTCGCCGCCGTCGGCCCAGCGCTGCTCAATCCCGACGGGACCGTGTACCCGTCCGCGCGTGAGCTGCCGTCATTGACCCAGGGGGTAGGTCACGCGCTGTTCGTCCGGGTCTGGCCCGGCAACCCGTGGACCCGCGCGTACCACCGACGCCAGGAGGAAGCCGGCTCCCAGCGGTTCGCCGGATGGCTGTCCGGCGCATGC
>DATKTF010000365.1:0-2946 GCA_035531255.1 Cellulomonadaceae bacterium | reverse complement strand
TCGACCGTGCACCCGCTGCGCGCGGACCTACCGATCCACCTCGCGGCCGAGGGCCCGAAGAACGTCGCGCTCGCGGCCGAGATCGCGGACGGGTGGCTGCCCCTGTTCTACTCGCCCCGGATGGACGCGACGTACCGCGAGCTGCTCGCGGAGGGCTTCGCGCACCGTGACCCGGCACTCGCCGGGCGCGAGACGTTCGAGGTCAGTGCGACTGTCCCGGTCGTGGTGGACGACGACGTCGAGGCCGCCGCCGACGTCGTCCGACCGTTCATCGCCCTGTACGTCGGCGGGATGGGAGCCCGCGAGGCGAACTTCCACCGCGACGCCCTGGTCCGGCTCGGCTATGGCGACGCGTGCGACGAGATCCAGGACCACTACCTCGCGGGGCGCCGCGAGAGAGCCGTGCACGCGGTCCCGACGGAGCTCGTCGAGGACGTCGCGCTCGTCGGACCGGTGGGCAAGATCCGTCGGGAGGCAGCAGCCTGGCGATCGACCGCCGTCACGACGCTCGTCGTCCAGTGCGACCCACGCATGCTCCCCGTGGTCGCGCACGCGCTGTCCTGAGTCGCACGCGTCACCCCGACCGGGTCGGGTCGTTGTCAGGCCACCAGATCGCGGTACGCACGGCGACCCGGTCACCACCGCTTCCGGTCCGGACGCCCTCGGCGCGCAGCCGCTCGAGAGCCTCGACGCGCAGCCGCGCGGGAGGACGGCCCGAGGCGTCGACGACCCGCCACCACGGCACCTCACCACCCGCGTGCGCGAGCACCTGACCGACCTGACGCGGGCCTCCGCGCGGCGGGCGACCGGCAGCAGCCTGGCGATCGAGGACCACCTCGGCGATCAGGCCGTACGTCATGACCTTGCCGGCGGGGATCGTCCGCACGACCTCGAGCACCGACTCGGCGTAGTCGTCGTCCATCGGGCCGGCTCAGTCGCGGTGGACCAGCACGAGCGCCCGGTCGTCGCTCTCGGACGCCTGCACGCCGGCCATGACGGCCTCGGCGTCACCGCGGCCGGTGGCGATCACGCGCTCGACCACGCCCATGAGCCTGTCGATCCCCATGTCGAGGTCGTAGCCGGGGGCCTCGACGATGCCGTCGGTGTACAGGACGAGCGTGTCCCCGTGGTCCATCGAGCCGACGTGGGTGAGGAAGGACAGGCCACGGATCACCCCGAGAGCGGGGCCGCCGAGCGTGTCCAGGATCTCCTGGGACCCCGACCCGGCATGAAGGTGGACCGCCGGCGGGTGGCCGGCCGTCGAGATCCAGAACTGCCCGGTGTCGAGCCGCACCGCGACGTGCACCGCCGTCGCGAAACCCTCGTCCCAGGCCTGTTCGAGGAGATAGCGGTTCGCTGCGGTGAGGAACTCCTCCCGCGGCATCGCACCGAGAAGACCGCCGAACGCGCCGGAGAGCAGCAGGGACCGGACCCCCGCCTCCTGCCCCTTCCCGGACACGTCCACCAGGACGATCTCCAGCAGCTGGCCGCGCTCACCGCGGGCCGCGACCATGAAGTCCCCGGAGAAGGCCTCGGCGTGCGCCGAACGGACCGCGGTGTCGACACGCCACCCCGGCGGCAGAGCCGGAACGCGACCGTAGGCAGCGAGCCGGTCGCGGAGGTCGACCAGCATCAGCTCCCCGGGGGCCCCTTGGAGCCCCAGTCCTTCCCGCTGCGCGGCGAACATCACCAACGCGACGAGCGAGACGCCGATCACGATGAGCGTCCCCGGCACGATCTGCGTCCAGGTCGTGAGCTGCATCACGACGAGCTCCACGATGATCGTCATGGCGAGAACGAGCACACCGACCAACCGAAGCAGGAACGCACCGAGAAGACCGATCAGCAGGAACACCGACGGGGTGACCCAGGTCGGGTTGAGGATCGTGCCGACCGAGGCGACGACCGTGAGCCCGACGAGGTCGAGCACGATCAGAGGCTGCGACGTCCGGCCCCAGCGCCGCGGGAGCAGCGAACGGTGACGCGCGTCGCCGTTCGACGCGAGTCCGGTCGCCTGGATGCTCACTTCGCGAGGCTACCGTCCGGAACGGACACCGGGACCCGATCGAGCCCACGCCGCTCCAGAGATCGCCCACATGGCCGTACCCATTCCCTGTCGCACGCATCGTGGTAGGACACGATGGGCAGATGGACCTCGCCTCGCAGCAGTACCGCACGGTCAGGCTCGACAGCGGACGCCGGGCGGACGTCCTCGATCTCGACACCTGGGCGTCCCCCTCGGCGCTGACGCCCGAGGAGACGTCCCCGCTCCCGCTCAGCTGGGACCGCACCGTCGGCGTCGAGGCCCCGGACGGAAGCCTGGTCGCGCTGCACTCGTCGTACCCGTTCACGCGCTTCCCCGTTCCCGGCTCGCGGCTCCCCGTCGCCGGTCTGACCTGGGTCGGGGTCCATCCCCAGCACCGTCGTCGCGGCATCCTCACCTCGATGGTCCGGCAGCATCTCGCCGCCTGCCGAACGCGCGGGGAGCCCGTCTCGGCGCTCTTCGCCGCCGAGATGCCGATCTACGGCCGGTTCGGGTACGGTCTCGCCGCGCGCGGCACGCGGATGACGCTCCCCCGGGGCGCGGCCCTCCGGGACGTCGCCGGCAGCGACTCCGTCGAACTGACGATCGAGCACGCCGTCGCAGCACGACACTCGGACCTGATCGCGACGGTGCACGACGCGGCAGGCGACCGACCGGGCTGGGCGACCCGCGAGACCCCCGAGCTCCGGGAGGTCTTCCTCGCGGACCCGCCGCACGCCCGCGGCGGGGCAGAGTCCCAGCGGATCGTGGTCGCGCGCGTCGCTGGGGTCGCACGCGGCTACGCGCTGTTCCGCCGTGAGGACCGCTGGGCGACCGAGGGCCCGCGCGGCGTCGTCAGGGTCCGCGAGATCGTCGCGCTCGAGGCCGCGGTCGCTCGCGCGCTCTGGGGGGTGCTCGTCGAC
>DATKTF010000364.1:0-8400 GCA_035531255.1 Cellulomonadaceae bacterium | reverse complement strand
ACGTCGAGTGCGATGGCGTGGCTCGGACCGCTGAGCGGGGTCCAGCTCGATGCCAGCTGCGTCACGTCTGATCCTTCCTCGGTGGGACGGTTCCCAGTCTGTCAGGCACTACTTTATTTCTCTTCCGAAACTTACATCGTCTCTGTCGACGCCGAATCACCCGTTACCACACCGAGATCTTCGCCTCTTGACCTTGACTAAGTTCCACTGCAACACTAACTCTCGGATCGGACGGCCCGCCGGGCGTCCACGGACGAGGGAGTCAGCGCGATGGAACACGGCTCCGCACCGTTCGGCGCCGACGGCGTCGTGCACCTGCAGTCCGGTGGCACGAGCCTGGTCGTCGACACCGCGGACGCCGCCTTGCCGCGCATCCTCCATTGGGGGGCCGATCTCGGCGAGCAGTCGGACGCCGCTCTTCTCGCGCTTCGCCACTCCTCGGTCCCGCAGATCGTCTCGAGCTCGGTCGACGTGGTCGTCCCGCTGAGCCTGCTTCCCGAGCAGTCGCGCGGCTGGCTCGGCACCCCCGGGATCCAGGGTCACCGCGCCGGTCACGACTTCTCCCCCTCGTTCGTCGTCGATCACCTCACCCTCGACGACCCTGCCGACCCTGCCGGCTCTGCCGACCCTGCCGGCTCTGCCGACCCTGCCGACCCTGCCGACCCTGCCGACCCTGCCGACCGTGCCGGCTCCGCCGCACTCCGGCTCACGGTCTCGGCGGCCGATGCCGATGCCGCGCTGCACGTCGTGGTCGTCCTCGAGCTCACGGCCTCGGGTGTGGTCCGCACACGAGCCACGCTGACCAACACGTCCACCTCGACCGGCTACACGCTCGACGCGATCCTGCTGGCCCTGCCGGTCCCGACTCGCGCCCAGGAGATCCTCGACTTCACCGGCCGACACCTGCGCGAGCGTGCGCCACAGCGCCACGCCTTCACCCTGGGCACGCACCTCCGTGAGGGCCGTCGCGGACGCACCGGCGCGGACGCGACCCTGCTGCTCCTCGCGGGGACGCCGGGATTCTCCTTCGAGACCGGCGAGGTGTGGGGGCTGCACGTCGCCTGGAGCGGCAACCACCGCACGCTCGCCGAGCGGACCCCGTCGGGCGACGGGTTCCTCGCCGGTGGCGAGCTCCTCCTCCCCGGCGAGGGCACCCTGGCTGCCGGTGCCGCCTACACCACGCCGTGGGTCTACGGCTCGTGGGGCCACGGCCTCGACGAGATGTCCGCGCGGTTCCACGGCCATCTCCGCTCGCGCGCGCAGCATCCCTCTTCTCCGCGCCCCGTCGTCCTCAACACCTGGGAGGCCGTCTACTTCGAGCAGGACCTCGGCGCCCTCGTCTCGCTCGCCGATCGCGCCGCCGACGTCGGTGTCGAGAGGTTCGTGCTCGACGACGGCTGGTTCCGCCACCGCCGCGACGACCACGCCGGCCTCGGCGACTGGTACGTGGACGAGTCGGTGTGGCCGGACGGGCTCGACCCGCTCGTCGCGCACGTCCGCGCAGCCGGCATGCAGTTCGGGCTCTGGGTCGAGCCGGAGATGATCAACGTCGACTCCGACCTCGCACGCGCGCACCCGGACTGGATCCTCGCGACCGGGCACCGGCTCCCTCCGGAGGCGCGCTACCAGCAGGTGCTCGACCTCGCGAACCCCGGAGCGTACGACCACATCCTCGAGCGGCTCGACTCGTTGGTGCGTGAGTACGCGATCGACTACCTGAAGTGGGACCACAACCGGGACCTCGTCGAGGCGGGCAGCACGACGCACGGCCGACCCGGGGTGCACGACCAGACGCTGGCGGTCTACCGACTGATCGACGAGCTCAAGGTGCGCCACCCGCGCCTGGAGATCGAGTCCTGCTCCTCGGGCGGGGCCAGAGCCGACCTCGGCATCCTCGAACGCACCGACCGCATCTGGGCGAGCGACTGCATCGACGCCCTGGAACGCCAGCAGATCCAGCGCTGGACCGGGCTGCTGCTGCCGCCGGAGCTCATCGGGGCGCATATCGGCTCGCCCGTGTCGCACTCGACAGGCCGCGCGCACACCCTGGCCTTCCGCGCCGGGACCGCCCTGTTCGGTCACCTCGGTGTCGAGTGGGACCTGCGCACGGCCTCACCCGCCGACCTCGCGGAGCTCGCCGGCTGGATCGCGCTCTACAAGGCCACCCGCACGCTCCTCCACACCGGCCGGGTCGTGCACGTCGACCACCCCGACCCCGCCCTGCTCGTGCAGGGCGTGGTTGCCGCGGACGGCTCCGCCGGCGTGTACGCGCTGGCCGCGATCGCCACGTCCGCCTGGTACCCGCCCGGGCGCGTCCGACTGGTCGGCCTCGCGCCCGACTCCCGCTACCGCCTCGCCCCGCTCGAGCCGGCCACCGCCGTCTCGTCGCCCGGCGGGCACACCCCACCTCCGTGGTGGGAGACCGGCGTCGTCCTGACCGGACGCGTCCTGGCCGAGGTCGGGGTGCAGGCACCGAACCTGCTGCCCGACTCGCTCGTGCTGCTGGCAGCCAACCGGCTCTGACCAGCGCGCCTTCTGCCCGATTCCCCACCGCAACGAAGCGCTCGGAGGACTCATGACCACCACACCCGCACCGGTCCGCGTGCGAGGCCGGGCACGACCTGATCCCGGCACCCGCACCGACCGGCGACCGAAGCCGAGGCGCGCCCGGAACGACCTCAAGGCCGCGCTGATCTTCGTCCTGCCGGCCACCATCGGGTTCGCCGTCTTCTACGTCTGGCCGGCTCTGCGCGGCATCTACTACAGCTTCACCGACTTCAGCGTGCTGTCGCCCGAGAAGTGGATCGGCGCGGCGAACTACCAGACGCTGCTGCACGACGGCCTGTTCTGGAACGCGCTCAAGGTGACCCTCGAGTACGTCGTCATCAACATCGGCGCCCAGACGATCCTCGCCCTGCTCATCGCCGTGCTGATGCACCGGTTCACGAAGTCGATGGTCGTCCGCGGGGCGCTGCTGCTGCCGTACCTCGTGGCGAACGTCGTCGTCGCCCTGACCTGGTTCTGGATGATGGACTACCAGATCGGCATCGTGAACCAGATGCTCCAGTGGGTCGGGATCGACCGCGTCGCCTTCTTCGGCGACTCGGCCTGGGCGATCCCCACGATCGCGATGGTCAACGTCTGGCGCTACGTCGGCTACACCGCGCTGCTCATCTTCGCCGGCCTGCAGACGATCCCGGACCAGCTCTACGAGGCGGCCGCCCTGGACGGCTCAGGAGAGGTCCGCTCGTTCTTCAAGATCACCGTCCCGCTGCTGCGGCCGGTGCTCGCGATGGTGCTCGTGATCACGGTCACCGGGTCGTTCCAGCTCTTCGACACCGTGGCCGTCACCACGGCGGGCGGTCCGATCAACGCCACCCGGGTCATCTACTACTACATCTACGACCTGGCCTTCACCCGGTTCCAGTTCGGGTATGCGTCCGCGATCTCCGTCGTGCTGTTCGTCATCCTCGCCGCCGTGGCCTTCGTCCAGATCAAGATGCTGCGCGCCGGCGAATCGGACCTGTCATGACCGGCCAGGGCACGATGACGTCCACCGTCCCCGAGACCCTCCACCAGGGCGTCCGGCCGCACGCCCGGCCGCGGCGGTTCCCGTTCGGCAAGGTCGCCGCCTGGATCTTCATGTCCGGCGCGGTCCTGCTCACCCTCTTCCCGTTCTACTGGATGCTGCGCACGGCGCTGTCCAACACGCGCTCCCTCGCGGCGCACTCCAGCTCGCTGCTACCGGCCGACTTCACCTTCGGTGCGTTCGAGCGGGTGTTCGGCCTGGCGAGCAAGGCCGACGCGATCGCGGAGGGAGGCTCCGGGGCGAGCGTCAACTTCTGGCTCTACCTCAAGAGCTCGCTGATCGTGGCGACGACGACGACGGTCGGCCAGGTGTTCTTCTGCTCGCTCGCCGCGTACGCGTTCGCGCGACTCTCGTGGCCCGGCCGGGACAAGCTCTTCTTCGCCTTCATCACGGCCCTGATGGTGCCCCCAATCTTCACGATGCTGCCGAACTTCATCCTCATCAAGAACCTGGGCCTGCTCAACACCTATGCCGGCATCGTGCTGCCGACGCTCCTGATGACCCCGTTCTCGGTCTTCTTCCTCCGGCAGTTCTTCCTGGGGATCCCGAAGGAGATCGAGGAGGCCGCCATGATCGACGGCGCCGGCCGGTTCCGCGTGTACTTCACGATCATCCTGCCGATGTCCTCGGCACCGATCGCGACGCTGTCGCTGCTGACCTACATCGCGGCGTGGAACGACTACTTCTGGCCGCTCCTCGTCGGCAAGGCCGAGTCCGTGCGCGTGCTCACCGTCGCCCTCGGCGTCTTCCAGTCCCAGACGCCACAAGGCAGTCCCGACTGGGCCGGCCTCATGGCGGCGACCCTCATCGCCGCCCTCCCGATCCTCGTCCTCTACGCCGTGATCGGGCGTCGAATCATCAACTCCATCGGCTTCACCGGCATCAAGTAGCTCCGGGTCGACACCGTCGTCCTGGCTGCACGAACGCACCACCCCACCGAAAGGGAATCCCCATGCGTCGAAATCTCCGCGCACTCGCCACTCTCGCCGTCATCCCGTTCGCGCTGGCCGCATGCTCGAGCGCCAGCTCAGGTGCCGTGGCAGACTCGAGCGCTCTCGTCAAGGGCACGACCCTCACCTACTGGCTGTGGGACACCAACCAGCTCGGGGCCTACCAGAAGTGCGCCGACGCCTTCACCGCCGAGTCCGGCATCAACGTGAAGGTCGAGCAGTACGGCTGGAACGACTACTGGAGCACGCTGACGAACGACTTCGTCGCGGGCACCGCACCCGACGTCTTCACCGACCACCTGTCGCAGTACCCGACCTTCGCCGCGCAGAACCAGATCCTGGACATCGCCCCCCTGGTGAAGAAGGACAACGTCGACCTGTCGATCTACCAGCCGGGTCTCGCCGACCTGTGGGTCACCGCCGACGGCAAGCGCTACGGCCTCCCGAAGGACTGGGACACGGTCGGCCTCTTCTACAACACCGACATGGCGACGGCCGCAGGCCTGACCGCCGACGACATGAAGAACCTCGCGTGGAACCCCACCGACGGCGGCACGTACGAGAAGGCCATCGCCGCGCTCACGGTCGACAAGAACGGCGTGCACGGCAACCAGCCCGGGTTCGACAAGACCAAGGTCGCCACCTACGGTCTCGGGCTCGCCGGCTCGGGCGGCGGGTTCGGACAGACCGAGTGGTCCGAGTACGCCATGAGCAACGGGTTCCAGTACGCCGACAAGAACCCCTGGGGCACGAAGTGGAACTACGACTCCAAGGCCTTCACCGACACGATGACCTGGTGGCGCAGCCTCATCACGAAGGGCTACATGCCGTCCCTCGCGGTCGCCACCTCCGGCGTGAGCCTGCAGGAGACCTACGGCGCGGGCGGCTCGGCCATGGTCACCGAGGGTGACTGGAACACGAACGCCTACATGACGCTCAAGGGCGTCAAGACGGCCATCGCCCCCACACCGATCGGCCCGGACGGCAAGCGTGCGAGCGTCTTCAACGGCCTCGCGGACTCGATCTACGTCGGGACGAAGCACCCGAACGAGTCGTGGGCGTGGGTCAAGTTCCTCGGCTCGGCGCAGTGCCAGGACATCGTCGCCGGTCAGGCCGTCGTGTTCCCCGCCGTCAAGACGTCTCTCGCCAAGGCGGAGGCCGCCTTCACCGCCAAGGGCTATGACATGTCGGCGTTCACCGTCCACGTCACGGACGGCACGACGCACCTCGCGCCGATCGCGAAGCACTGGCCGGAGCTCGACGCGCTGATGAAGGCCGCGGGCGAGACGTTCCTGTCCTTCAAGGGCGGCACCGAGGTCTACACCGAGGCGAACAAGCAGGTCAACGCCCTGTTCGCGAACGACAAGTAGCAGCACGATCGTTGCAGTCGTCCCTGTCGTCCCTGTCGCGTCTCGACGTGACAGGGACGGCAGGGACGACAGGGACGACAGGGATGCCCAGGACAGCGCAGGTCGACCGGCACCGCCCTGCGCGACGCCGTCTACCGACGCCCGAAGAACTCCGAGCTCGAGCGCCGAGCCAGCAGCACGATGATGGCGACGTCGAGGCACAGGTCGAGGAGCCCCACGGCGAGGTTGAGGCTGTTGGCCACCCGCGCCAGCCCGATCAGCCCGGTGGCGACGGAGATCCCGGCGAAGACCCAGACGACGATGCGCGCCCAGTTCTTCCCCCGCAGGAGCAGACGCGCGAGCAGGCCCCACACGATCGCGAACACGACGCCGGACACGACGCTGACGCCGACCCCCACCTTGACGGCGAGGTCCAGAGAGCTCTGGTCGAGCGTCGGGGACGCCTTCACCATGGCGGACCTCAGCGCATCCTGACTCCCCAGCGCCACGACCACGCCGACCAGGGCGAGCACGACCCGTGCGACGACGAGCCGCACCGCGTTCACGACCGAGGGCGGTGGCGGGGTCTGGACGGTCGGCTCGCCGATCAGCTCCTCCGGCCTCGACGGGTAGTTGCCAGGGGGCTGGATCGGGTTGCTCATGACGTCCTCACGTGACGCTGCGTGGCTCGGACCGTGGGATGCCGTCGGGAGCCACCGCCGTACGGCACCGTCGACAGGGTAGCGAGACAGCGGCACCGCCGCGCCAGGTGCGGGTCAACGGGCACGGCAGACGGCGAGACCGATCGCGAGGTCATGGACACGATCGGCCGCGTCGACGCCGCGACGGCGTCGGTAGGCTCACGCCCATGGACCCGTCGATGCACACCAACGCCGCGATCTGGACGTCGGAGGAGTACGTCCGGACCCGCGCGGCCCAGGCCGAGCAGCGCGAGCGTGAGAACGCGGAGCGCTGGCGGATCCTCGGGGAGCTCCTCCCCTTCGAGGAGCGGGAGGTTTTCACGTTCCTCGACCTCGGCGCCGGGACGGGCTCGGCCGCCCGCAGCATCCTCGATCGCTACCCCCGCAGCACGGCGATCCTCAGCGACTTCTCCCCGCAGATGATCGCGGTGGGCGAGGAGGAGATGGCGTCCTACGCGGGCCGCTACCGGTATGTCGAGTTCGACATGTCGACGAGCAGCTGGCCGGCGGCGATCCCGGACGTTCTCGCCGCGATCGTGAGCTCGATGTCCGTCCACCACCTGCCGGACGACCGCAAGGAGGGTCTGTTCGCGGAGATCTTCGCGCGGCTGGCCCCGGGCGGCTGGTACCTCAACTACGACACCGTGAGCGCGACGGACCCGATCGTCGCGGCGACCTGGGGGCGGACCGCCGACCGGCGCGACCCCGAGGCGGCCGCCAAGCGCCTGCACCGCACACCCGAGGAACGGGCCCGTCACGAGAACCACCTGCGCCACGTGATCCCGCTCTCGCAGCAGCTCGAGTATCTGGCTGCGGCAGGATTCGCCGGGATCGACGTGTACTGGAAGCACCTGGACGACGTCATCTACGGCGGCCAGCGACCGTCGCCGCCGCCGGCCGCGCTCGCACCGTGACGCCGACGAGCCCGGGTGATCGCGCGGCCGCGCGCTGCCGTCAGCCCTCGATGTCGGCGAGCGCCCGAGCCGAGGCGTCGCACAGCGCGACGTCCTCGTCCGTGATCGGCTCGGTTCCCGAGCCGGTGACACCCGCCTCCAGCACGGCCGACTCGTCGATCGGTCCCTCGAGCATCGGCACGGTCGAGCCGACGGCGTCCCGCGCATCGGGCACGGCCGTGAGGCGGCGTTGCGCCCGGAGGTAGGCCGGGACGAGCACGGCGACCGCGCCGACCCACGCGAGCGGGTTGCCCCACACGACCCCGCTGAAGCCGAACGCAGCGCCGAGGACGACGGCAGCGCCGACCCGCATGACGAGCTCGATCGTGCCGGTGAGCGTCGGGACGATCGTGTATCCGAGCCCCTGCAGCGCTCCCCGCGTCACAAAGAGGACGCCGAGGACCGCGTACAGGGAGCCGTTGACATGGAGGAGGTAGGTGGCCATCGTGACGACCTGCTCCTCCCCCGGGCCGACGAACAGCTCGATGATCGAGCGCCCGGCCGTGATGAGCACGGCACCGAGCAGCACGGCGCCTCCGAGGGACATCCAGACGCCCTGCACGACGCCGAGCCGGATCCGATCGGGCCGGCCGGCCCCGTAGTTCTGCGCGACGAAGGTCGACACGGCGAGACCGAGGGACTGCAGCAGCGCGACGGCGAGCCCGTCGACGCGCGCAGCGGTCGTGTACGCGGCTACGGCCTCGGCACCGAGGCTGTTCAGCCGCACCTGCACGGCGAGCGCGCCGATCGCGATGATCGACATCTGGAACCCCATCGGGAGGCCGAGCCGCAGGTGGCGCGCGAGGTCGGCGCGGGTGACCCGCCAGTCGTCGCGGTGCAGATGGAGCACCGGCACGC
>DATKTF010000363.1:0-5095 GCA_035531255.1 Cellulomonadaceae bacterium | reverse complement strand
TCATGCGCGAGGTGTGGGGATCGGACCCGAACGGCTCGACCAAGACCCTCGACATGCACGTCTCGTGGCTCCGCCGCAAGCTCGGTGACGACGCGAACGCGCCCCGGTACGTCAGCACCGTCCGCGGCATGGGCTTCCGCTTCGAGACCGGCGAGCACGAGGGGAGCTGACGGGTGCGTCGCCGGATCCTGCAGGCGACGATCGCGGCCGTCACGGTCGCCGTCATCCTGCTCGGCTTCCCGCTCGCCTTCTTCGGCGCACAGTTCGTCCGGGAGAACGACCTCCAGGAGCTCGACGCCCGGGCGCAGACGGTCGCGAGCATCGTGGACTTCCGGCTCGAGCAGGGCATCTCCCCGCGCAACTCCTGGCTCGACCCATACGTGACCAACGGGGGGTCACCCGCGGCGCACATCCGGGTCGTGACCCAGGGGACGGTCCTCGACGCGGGTCCGAACTTCTCGGGCCGCACGGTGTCTGCCACCTACACGTCCGACTCGGGCGCCATCGTGATCCTCACGGTGCCGTGGTGGGACCTGTTCTGGCTGAGCACGCGCGTGGTGGCCCTGGTCGTCGCGGCGGCGATCGTCGCCTTCGCGGCCGGGATCGCGATGGCGATCTGGCAGGCCAACCGGCTCACCGCACCGCTCGTCTACCTGGCTGCGTCAGCGGAGCAGCTCGGGTCGGGACAGGTGAGGCCGCACCTCGACGCGTCCGGCGTCGAGGAGATCGACCTCGTGGCGGCCGAGCTGGCCCGCAGCTCCGACCGGATGGCCGAGCGGTTGTCCGCCGAGCGTCAGTTCGCCTCGGATGCCTCGCACCAGCTGCGGACCCCGCTGACGGCGCTGTCGATGCGACTCGAGGAGATCTCGGCGGCGAGCGACAGCGAGCTCGTCCGTGACGAGGCGCGCATCTCTCTCGAGCAGGTCGAGCGCCTGGTGACGGTCGTCGACGACCTCTTGATGAGGTCCCGTCGCGCCCAGGGGGGGACGACCGAGCCGTTGTACGTCCTCGACGTCGTCCATCAGCAGCAGGAGGAGTGGACGCCGTCGTTCGCCGCGGCGGGCCGCGGCCTGCAGATCGACGTGGACCCGCAGGCCCAGGTGCTCGCGACGCCGGGGGCGCTCGCCCAGGTGCTCGCGACGCTGCTCGAGAACTCCCTCGTGCACGGTGACGGTGTCACGACGGTGCGGTCCAGGCCGAGCGGACCGGGTGGCGGCATCGTCCTCGAGGTCGGGGATCAGGGTGCGGGCGTGCCCGACGAGCTCGCGCCGCGGATCTTCGAGCGTGAGGTCACCTCGGGCAAGGGCACCGGGCTCGGTCTCGCACTCGCGCGGGACCTCGTCGCGGCCGACGGTGGTCGGCTCGAGCTCGCTCAGCGTCGACCCGCGGTGTTCGCGGTGTTCCTGGCCGGGGCGCCGCACGCGCTCGATCCTGAGCTGGTGGTGCCCCGCACGGTGTCGGACGGGGCGGTCGGCGGACGACGGCCGGGCTGGCGGTTCGCCGGACGACGCCGCACCTGACAGTGTCGAGCGGTGTGGATGCTGGCGAGCGGTGCGGATGCCGGCGGCGCCGAGACCCGCGAGGACTGTCCGCTCAGGCAGTGACGTCGGCGGAAGATCCGCCCACGAAGACGAAGCGCCGGTACGCGACGTAGCGGAACGCGGTACCGAGCAGGAGGCCGACGCCGTTCGCCGAGATGTTGTCGGCGAGAGCCGAGCGCAGGTCCAGCACGTAGTGCGAGAAGGCGAGGCAGCCGACGCCGATGAGCAGGCCGCCGATGTTGACCACAGCGAAGCCCATCAGCTCACGGGTCTTCGTGTCGGTGCGGCGACCCTGGAACGTCCAGTACCTGTTGCCGACCCAGGCGACGAGAGTCGCGAGCGACACGGAGATGACCTTGGCCGTGAGGGGCTTGTGACCCATGACCTGGCCGGGACCGAAGCACAAGAGGTTGAACACGCCGAGGTCCACGACGTAGGCCACGGCACCGACCGACCCGAACCGGACCAGCTCGATGATCCGCGCGGTGAGCGCGCCGTACTTCCCCGCCAGCAGGCGCGCACGGAGGCCGTCCAGACCATGCCGACGGGGCGTCTCCATCGTGAGGGTGGCCTCCGGTGAGGTCGCTGCGGGGCGGGGCGGCTCGATCGTCGTCACCTGGCCAGGGTAGCGCCGGGACCTGTGCGCCGCCTCGACTAGGCTCACCGGTTGTGGCAGCTCCGGTGGTGGCGGTGGTGGGCGGCGGTCAGCTCGCCCGGATGATGGCACCCGCGGCGGTGGCCCTGGGGGTGCATCTGCGCGTGCTGGTCGAGGCGCCGGACTCCTCCGCGGCGCAGGTCGTGCCTGACGCACCGGTCGGTGCGGCGAACGACGACGCCGCCATCCGTTCCCTGGTCGAGGGCGCCGACGTCCTCACCTTCGAGCACGAGCACGTGCCGAACGCTCTGCTTCGTGACCTGCGCGGGCACGGGATCCCGGTGCACCCCGGACCTGAGGCCTTGGTGCACGCGCAGGACAAGATCGTCATGCGACGTCGGCTCACGGAGCTCGGTCTGCCGTGCCCGCGGTGGGCAGAGCTCCCGGACACCGCATCGCTGGAACGGTTCCTCGTCGAGGTCGGGGGCACGGCGGTGGTCAAGACCTCACGAGGCGGCTACGACGGCAAGGGGGTCCGGGTCGTGCACTCGGTCGAGGACGTCGCCGACTGGTTCGAGGACGCCGTGGAGGGGCCCGCGCTGCTCGTCGAGGAGAAGGTCGCATTCACCCGGGAGCTCGCTGTCCTGGTCGCACGGTCGCCGTCGGGGGAGATCCGCACGTGGCCGGTCGTCGAGTCGATCCAGGAGGACGGCGTCTGCTCGGTCGTCGTCGCACCCGCGCCCGACCTCGACCCGACCGTCGACGAGGAGGCGAGGCGGGTCGCCGTAGCGGTCGCGGAGGGGCTCGGGGTCACCGGGGTCCTCGCCGTCGAGCTCTTCGAGGTTGCCGGCGAGGCAGGCCGCGGTGGCTCCGTCGTCGTCAACGAGCTGGCGATGCGACCGCACAACTCCGGTCACTGGACGATCGACGGCTCGGTGACCAGCCAGTTCGAGCAGCATCTGCGGGCGGTGCTCGATCTCCCGCTCGGTGACACGACCCCGCGTGCGCGATGGACCGTGATGGCGAACGTGCTCGGTTCCTCGAGGTCCGAGCTGACGGAGGCGCTCGCGGAGGTGAGCATCGCCGATCCTTCGGTCAAGGTCCACCTGTACGGCAAGGCGGTGCGCCCCGGGCGCAAGCTCGGTCATGCGACCGCGACGGGCGACGATCTCGCCGACGTCCGGCGCCGTGCGGAAGCGGCTGCCGCACTCATCCAGGGTGGGACGCCCACCGTTCCCGACCCGCCACCCAGCGACACCGAGAGGGAAGACTCATGACGGAGCAGCAGCATGGAGAGCCGGTCGTCGGCATCGTCATGGGCTCGGACTCGGACTGGCCAGTCATGCGGGCCGCTGCCGAGGCCCTGGCGGAGTTCGACGTGCCGGTCGAGGTCGACGTGGTCTCGGCGCACCGCCAGCCGGACAAGATGATCGAGTACGGGCGGTCCGCCGCCGCGCGAGGGTTGCGCGTCGTGATCGCCGGGGCCGGGGGTGCTGCTCATCTCCCAGGGATGCTGGCGGCCGTGACGACGCTCCCGGTGATCGGGGTCCCGGTCCCGCTCGCGTACCTCGACGGGATGGACTCGTTGCTGTCGATCGTGCAGATGCCCGCGGGGGTTCCGGTCGCCACGGTGTCCATCGGCGGTGCCCGCAACGCGGGTCTGCTCGCGGTGCGCATCCTCGCCTCGGGTTCGGGCCCGGAGGCCGCGCGTCTGCAGGCAGCGATGGCGGACTTCCAGGACCGGTTGCGCGAGCAGGCAACGGTCAAGGGCGACCGGTTGAGGTCGCAGGTCGGCGACGGCCGACGCGGTCAGACGACGGGGTTCAGCGTCTGACCGACAGGTCGGCGTCCGACCGACCGGAGACGGGTCGACCGGGGCACCACTCGTCGGCGCGACCCGCTCACCCCGGTCACACGGCGCGACCCGCTCACCCCGGTCACTGGGCGCGACCAGCGCCCGTCGCTCACGCCGCGGGCACCCCGCCGACCTTGCCCGCAGGCTGGGTGCCGTCGAGGATCGCCGCGAACAGCGCGGCGTTCTTCCGGGCGTCGAGCTCGACGGTCGACCCCACGTTGCCGGGGCGGTAGTCCAGGTTCGTGATCCACGGTGTCCCGGTGATGCCGGTCGGTCCGGTGGCTCTCTTGAAGTCGAGGGCGAGACGCGCCAGGTCCAGGATGCCCGTGCCGCGGTCGACCGCGAGCGCTCCGGTACCCGCGGAGATGAGAGCGATCTGCTTGCCCGGTTGGAGGAGGAGCGCGGGGGTCTGGACCTTCTGGGTGATCGCCGCGATCAGCTGGCGCTGCCGTTCGGCGCGACCGATGTCACCGCGCGGGTCGGCGTACCGCATCCGCACGAAGGAGAGCGCCGTGGCACCGTTCGCGACGTGGCACCCGGCGGTCCACATGAGCCCGCTGTTCTTGTCCGCGACGTTGTAGTCCAGGCAGAGGGGCACGCCGTTCACGGCGTTGACCACCTTCTCGATCCCGGCGAAGCCGACCTCGACGTAGTGGTCGATCGTGATGCCCGTGAGCTTCTCGACCGTCGTGACGAGCAAGGGGGCACCGCCCCAGGCGAACGCGGCGTTGAGCTTGTTCTTGCCCTTTCCGGGGATGTCGACGTAGGAGTCCCGCGGGAGGCTGATGAGGGCCGCGGGCCCGCTCGCCGGGACGTCGAGCAGCATGATCGTGTCGGTCCGCGCCCCGACGGTGCCGTCGTTCCCGATCGTCCCGTCGGCGCGCGAGTCCGACCCCGCGAGCAGGTACGTCGTGCCCGGCGTCGGGCCGGCGCCGGAGAGCGCGTCGACGTGCTGGATCCTGCCGTTCGCCCAGACGAGCAGACCGATCGGCCAGGCCAGCAGGAGCACGACGACGAACGCGACGACCACGAGCGCCCGGCGCCGCCGGTGAGCGCGCGACGGCACTCGCGAGGACCCGGGCGACCGCGGCGGTCGCACCGTGG
>DATKTF010000362.1:0-7829 GCA_035531255.1 Cellulomonadaceae bacterium | reverse complement strand
GGGTGCCGCCACCAGGGCATCCACATGCCGCCCATCGCCGACGCGTCGGCCCCCGCGCTCCTCATGGCCCAGGCGATCGGTCGGCTCGGCCTCGGGCGGGTCCTCTGGCTCCACGTGGCGCTCTACACCATCGGTCGCGCGTGGGTCGAGATGCTCAGGATCGGCACGGTGCACCACGTGCTCGGTCTCCGGCTCAACGTCTGGACGTCCATCGTGGTGGGCACGGGTGCGCTGGTAGCCTTGGTCGTGGTGGGACGTCGGCACCCCGGACGTGACACCGACCTCAGACGCACACCGATCGTGGTGCAGGACGAGGAAGCCGAGGACCGGTCGCCCGCGTGAAGCGGTCGGGACCCCTCCTCACGTCGTGGCGTCGATGCCGGGTCGTCCGTACCCGGGGTATCGTGCGTGACGCCTGGGCCAATGACGTCCCGCAACTCCCTGAAGTCTCGTCGTATCCCGGTCATGCGCCGGGGTCATAGAGGACGGTGTCGATGCCCTCGTCGTTGCAGCGGTCGATCGTGCCCGGGGTCAGCTCGCCCGCGGGTCTCTACGATCCCGCATTCGAGCACGACGCCTGCGGTGTCGCGTTCGTCGCGACCCTGCGGGGGACCCCCGGTCGCGACATCGTCGACGCGGGTCTCACCGCGCTCCTCAACCTCGATCACCGTGGTGCCGTCGGGTCGGAGCCGGACAGCGGGGACGGGGCGGGGATCCTCACACAGATCCCCGACGCCTTCCTCCGCGACGTGGTCGACGCCGAGCTCCCGCCCGCCGGCGCCTACGCGATCGGTCTGGCGTTCCTCCCGGTCGACGCGGATGCGCAGCGCGACGCCGTCGCCGGTATCGAGGCGATCGCGACCGAGGAGAAGCTCGAGGTGCTCGCGTGGCGTGACGTCCCGGTCACGGTGGATCTCGTCGGGCCGACCGCCCGTGCGGCGATGCCGGCGTTCCGACACCTCGTGGTCGCCGACCCGTCGCGTGCGCTGTCCGGCATCGACCTCGACCGCCGTGCGTTCCGGCTCCGCAAGCGTGCCGAGCACGAGCTCGGGGTGTACTTCGCGTCGCTCTCTGCGCGGACCCTCACCTACAAGGGCATGCTCACGACGGCACAGCTCGAGCCCTTCTTCCCCGACCTGTCCGACGCGCGCTACGCGAGCGAGCTCGCCCTCGTGCACTCACGGTTCTCGACGAACACGTTCCCGTCGTGGCCGCTCGCCCAGCCGTTCCGGTTGATCGCGCACAACGGCGAGATCAACACGGTCCGCGGCAACCGGAACTGGCTCGCGGCGCGGCAGGGCACGCTGGCGAGCGAGATGCTCGGCGACCTCACCCCGCTGCTGCCGGTGTGCTCGAACGAGTCGAGCGACTCGGCAAGCTTCGACGAGGTCCTCGAGCTGCTCCACCTCGCGGGCCGGTCGCTGCCGCACGCCGTGCTCATGATGATTCCCGAGGCGTGGGAGAACCACACCGAGATGGACCCGGCGCGTCGTGCGTTCTACGAGTACCACTCGACGCTGATGGAGCCGTGGGACGGCCCGGCGGCACTGGCCTTCACGGACGGTTCGCTGATCGGGGCGGTCCTCGACCGCAACGGGCTGCGTCCCGGTCGCTACTGGGTGACCGAGGACGGCCTCGTGGTGCTTGCGTCGGAGGCCGGCGTGCTCGACCTGGACCCGTCGACGGTCGTCCGCAAGGGGCGCCTCGAGCCGGGCCGCATGTTCCTGGTCGACACCGCACAGGGCCGCATCGTCGAGGACGACGAGATCAAGTCGCAGCTGGCGTCCCAGCGGCCGTACGCGCAGTGGGTCGCCGAGCGGTCGGTGCGCCTCGAGCAGCTTCCCGAGCGTGAGCACGTCGCGCACTCGACCGCGTCGGTGCGGCGTCGCCAGCGCGCCTTCGGCTACACGGAGGAGGAGCTGCGCGTCATCCTCCAGCCGCTCGCGTCGACGGGGACGGAGCCGCTGGGGGCGATGGGCTCCGACACTCCGCTGGCGGTGCTGTCGAGCCGGCCGCGACTGCTCTTCGACTACTTCACCCAGCTGTTCGCGCAGGTGACCAACCCGCCGCTGGACGCGATCCGCGAGGAGCTCGTGACCTCGATCGGCGGCGCGATCGGCCCGGAGCCGAACCTCCTCGAGGACACGCCCGAGCACGCGCGCAAGCTCATCCTGCCGTTCCCGGTGATCGACAACGACGAGCTCGCGAAGATTGTGCGCATCGACCGTGACCCGGCACTCGCGGGGATCTTCCGGTCGGTCACGATCCGTGGTCTCTACCGCGCCGAGGGGGGCGGGCAGGCGCTCCAGGCACGGCTCGAGAAGATCTTCGCCGAGGTCGACCAGGCCGTCGAGGAGGGCGTGAGCTTCATCGTCCTGTCCGACCGCGACTCCGACGCCGACCTCGCGCCGATCCCGTCGCTGCTGCTCTCGAGCGCGGTGCACCACCACCTGCTGCGGCGGCACACCCGGACCCGCGTCTCGCTCGTCGTCGAGGCCGGCGACGTGCGAGAGGTGCACCACGTCGCGCTGCTCATCGGTTTCGGGGCCGCAGCCGTCAACCCGTACCTGGCGATGGAGTCCGTGGAGGACCTCGCGATCTCCGGCTACCTGCCGGTCGGGCCGGAGAAGGCCGTCGCCAACCTGATCAAGGCCCTGGGCAAGGGCGTGCTCAAGGTCATGAGCAAGATGGGTATCTCGACCATCGCCTCGTACCGCGGCGCTCAGGTCTTCGAGGCGATCGGTCTGTCCGAGGCGCTCGTCGACCGGTACTTCACCGGGGTCACGAGTCGACTCGGCGGCATCGGCCTCGATGTCATCGCCGCCGAGGTCTCGGCGCGGCATGCCGACGCGTACCCCAGCAGTGGCAACCGGCGCGCCCACCAGCGGCTCGCCGTGGGCGGCGAGTACCAGTGGCGCCGGGACGGCGAGGACCACCTCTTCGACCCGGAGACGGTCTTCCGGCTGCAGCACTCGACCCGGACCAGGCAGTTCGACGTGTTCCGCTCCTACACGCAGCGCGTGAACGACCAGTCGTCGCGCCTCATGACTCTGCGCGGGCTGCTGACCTTCACGCAGGGTGAGCGGACGCCGGTGCCGATCGACGAGGTCGAGCCGATCAGCGAGATCGTCAAGCGCTTCAGCACCGGGGCGATGTCCTTCGGGTCGATCTCTCCCGAGGCGCACGAGACCCTGGCGATCGCGATGAACCGGCTGGGCGGCAAGTCCAACACCGGCGAGGGTGGCGAGGAGCCGGATCGACTGCGCGATCCCGAGCGGCGAAGCGCGATCAAGCAGGTCGCCTCTGGTCGCTTCGGCGTGACGGCGGACTACCTGACGCACGCCGACGACCTGCAGATCAAGATGGCGCAGGGCGCGAAGCCCGGCGAGGGCGGCCAGCTCCCGGGGCACAAGGTCTCGCCGCGGATCGCCGCGACCCGGCACTCCACGCCCGGCGTCGGCCTGATCTCCCCTCCGCCGCACCACGACATCTACTCGATCGAGGACCTCGCCCAGCTCATCCACGACCTCAAGAACGCGAACCCGGCCGCGCGGGTCCACGTGAAGCTCGTGAGCCAGGTCGGGGTCGGTACCGTCGCGACGGGGGTGTCGAAGGCGCATGCCGACGTGGTCCTGATCTCCGGTCATGACGGCGGCACGGGCGCGAGCCCGCTGACCTCGCTCAAGCACGCCGGCGGTCCCTGGGAGATCGGCCTGGCGGACACCCAGCAGACGCTCGTGCTCAACGGGCTGCGTGAGCGGATCGTCGTCCAGGTCGACGGTCAGCTCAAGACCGGCCGCGACGTCGTGGTCGCGGCCCTGCTCGGAGCCGAGGAGTTCGGGTTCGCGACGGCGCCGCTCGTCGTGTCGGGGTGCGTGATGATGCGGGTGTGCCACCTCGACACGTGTCCGGTGGGCGTCGCGACGCAGAACCCCGAGCTGCGTGCGCGTTTCTCGGGCAAGCCCGAGTTCGTCGTGACGTTCTTCGAGTTCATCGCCCAGGAGGTCCGCGAGCTGCTCGCGGAGCTCGGGTTCCGCAGCCTCGAGGAGGCCGTGGGGCAGGTGCAGGTCCTCGACACCCGCGCTGCGGTGCACCACTGGAAGGCCGACGGCCTCGACCTCGAACCGGTCCTGTCACCGCCGCAGTCCGCCCCCGGGGCAGCTCTGCATCACACGACGTCGCAGGATCACGGCCTCGCCAAGGCGCTAGACAACCGGCTGATCGCCCTGGCCGAGGACGCTCTCGAGCGGCGCGAGCCGGTGCGCATCGAGCTGCCGATCCGCAACGTCAACCGCACGGTCGGGACGATGCTCGGCCACGAGGTCGCGTTGCGGTACGGGAACGACGGTCTCGCTGCCGGCACGATCGACGTCACGTTGAACGGCTCCGCCGGGCAGTCCTTCGGTGCCTTCCTGCCGCAGGGGATCACGCTGCGGTTGTTCGGCGACGCCAACGACTATGTCGGGAAGGGTCTCTCGGGCGGCACGATCGCCGTGCGACCGGACCGGAGTGCCGTGCTCGTGGGGGACCGGGACGTGATCGCGGGGAACGTCATCGGATACGGTGCGACCTCCGGGGAGGTCTTCCTGCGGGGCACTGTCGGTGAGCGGTTCGCGGTGCGGAACTCCGGCGCGACGCTCGTGGTCGAGGGCGTCGGGGACCACGCGTGCGAGTACATGACCGGCGGAACCGTGCTGATCATCGGGTCCACCGGCCGTAACTTCGCCGCCGGGATGTCGGGCGGGACCGCCTACGTCCTGGACCTGCGGACGAGTGCGCTGAACGCGTCGGCAGTCGCCAACGGCGAGCTCAGCGTCACGCCCCTCGATGACGGCGACACCGCCATCGTCATGGCGCTGCTAGCGCGCCACCATGACGAGACCGGGTCGCCGCGCGCGGCCGAGCTGCTCGCCGACGAGGCGTCCGTGCGTGCGCGGTTCACCCGGGTGCTGCCGCTCGAGTACGCGCGGATGACGCTCGCGCTCCAGCAGGCGGAGGTCGACGGGCTGGACCCGGCCGCGCCAGGTGCGTGGGACCAGATCCTGGCGGTGGCGCGTGGCTGACCCCCGGGGATTCCTGCGGTACCGCACTCGCGAGCTTCCTGCGGACCGACCCGTGCCCGTTCGTCTGATGGACTGGCACGAGGTGCACGAGTACCGTGCCGGCGACCCGGGCGACCAGCAGCTCCTTGGTCGGCAGGCGACCCGGTGCATGGACTGCGGGATCCCGTTCTGCCACAACGGTTGCCCGCTCGGGAACCTGATCCCCGAGTGGAACGACCTCGTCCGCCGGGGACAGTGGGAGGACGCGATCGAGCGCCTGCACGCGACGAACAACTTCCCCGAGTTCACCGGGCGCATCTGCCCGGCCCCGTGCGAGTCGTCCTGCGTCCTGGGGATCAACCAGCCACCGGTGACGATCAAGAGCGTCGAGGTCGCGATCATCGACGAGGCGTTCGCCCGAGGACTCGTCGTACCGCAGGTCCCGCAGCGCCTGACCGGTTCGACGGTCGCCGTGGTCGGATCGGGTCCTGCAGGGCTCGCCGCCGCCCAGCAGCTCACCCGGGTGGGCCACACCGTCGCGGTGTATGAACGGGACGACGCGATCGGTGGCCTGCTGCGGTACGGAGTACCGGACTTCAAGCTCGAGAAGCACCACATCGATCGCCGCATCTCCCAGATGGAGGCAGAAGGCACCCGCTTCAGGCCAGGGGTGGAGGTCGGTCGCGACATCACCTGGCAGCAGCTGCGTGCGCGGTTCGACGCCGTCGTCATCACGACGGGTGCCACGGTTCCGCGTGAGCTGTCCCTTCCGGGTCGCGAGCTCCGCGGCATCCACGTCGCGATGGAGTTCCTGCACCAGGCGAACACGGCAGCGGCCGGTATCGAGGTACCGGACCAGATCACGGCGACCGGCAAGCATGTCATCATCATCGGCGGCGGAGACACCGGGTCGGACTGCCTCGGCACCGCGCTGCGACAGCAGGCGGCGTCGGTCACGACCCTCGCGATCGGGAAGAGGCCGCCGACGGCGCGTCCCGCCGGCCAGCCCTGGCCGATGGACCCGGTCGTCTTCGAGGTGTCGAGCTCGCACGAGGAAGGCGGAGAGCGCGACTTCCTCGCGTCGACGGTCGCTTTCCTCGGCGACGAAGAGGGCCACGTGCGTCACCTGCGGCTCGCGACGACGGAGTACCTTCCCGACGGCCGGAGAGTCCCCGAGGCGGGCACCGAACGGGACATCCCGGCCGACCTCGTGCTGATCGCCATGGGGTTCACGGGTCCAGAGACCGCGAACCTGGTCGAGCAGACCGACGTCGAGATCACACCGCGTGGCCTCGTCGCGCGCACCGACAGCTTCGCCACGTCGGTTCCGGGTGTCTTCGTCGCGGGCGACGCCGGTCGCGGTCAGTCGCTGATCGTCTGGGCGATCGCCGAGGGCCGCGCCGCGGCCGCGGCGGTCGACGCCTACCTGTCCGGCGGCAGCGAGCTGCCCGCCCCCATCACCGCCGCGACGGTGGCACTCCGACCCTGATCCCGCACCTCCCACCGCCCCCTATACCTGAGCGTCGCCCCGGGCCTCAGGACCGAGGACCCGGAACTCGAACTCCACGAAAGGCCTAGGCTTCATTCCATGCGCAGAGCGAAGATTGTATGCACCATCGGACCGGTCACCGAGTCCGCCGAGCAGATCCAGGCCCTGGTCGATGCGGGTATGGACGTGGCGCGGCTGAACCGCAGCCATGGCGACACCGAGGTTCATGAGCGGGTCTACAACAACGTGCGCGCCGCCGCGAGCGCCTCCGGGCGTTCAGTGGCCGTGCTCGTCGACCTGCAGGGCCCGAAGATCCGCCTGGGTCGCTTCGTCGACGAGAAGGTCGAGCTCGCCGAGGGCGACATCTTCACGATCACCACCGACGACGTGCCGGGTACCAAGGAGATCGCGTCCACGACGCACAAGGGCCTCCCGGCGGATGCCCGGGTGGGCGACCCGATCCTGATCGACGACGGCCGGGTCCAGGTCCGGATCATCGAGGTCTCCGGTCCCCGGGTCGTGACCAGGGTCGAGGTCGGGGGTCCTGTCTCGAACAACAAGGGCCTCAACCTTCCGGGCGTCGCCGTCTCCGTCCCGGCGATGTCGGACAAGGACGAGGCCGATCTCCGCTGGGCGTTGAACATCGGTGCCGACCTGATCGCGTTGTCCTTCGTGCGGAACGCGTCGGACTACGACGACGTCCGTCGGATCATGGAGGAGGAAGGTCGCATCCTCCCGGTCATCGCGAAGATCGAGAAGCCGCAGGCGGTCGAGAACCTGGCCGAGATCATCGACGCGTTCGACGGCATCATGGTCGCCCGGGGTGACCTCGGGGTCGAGATGCCCCTCGAGCAGGTCCCGCTCGTCCAGAAGCGGGCCGTCGAGCTCGCACGCCGCAGCGCCAAGCCGGTCATCGTGGCGACGCAGGTCCTCGAGTCGATGATCTCCGCGCCGCGCCCGACCCGCGCCGAGGCGTCGGACTGCGCCAACGCGGTGCTCGACGGTGCCGACGCGGTGATGCTCTCCGGTGAGACGAGCGTCGGGGAGTACCCGATCGAGGCCGTCCGGACGATGGCACGGATCATCGAGAACACCGAGGAGCTCGGGCGTGAGCGGATGGCGCCCCTCGGGTCGTCACCGCACACGCGTGGCGGTGCGATCACTCGTGCCGCGGCCGAGGTCGGCGAGACCCTGGGTGTGAAGTACCTCGTGACGTTCACCCAGACGGGCGACTCGGCGCGGCGGATGTCCCGACTGCGGTCGGCCATCCCGCTGCTCGCGTTCACTCCGATCGCCTC
>DATKTF010000361.1:0-2346 GCA_035531255.1 Cellulomonadaceae bacterium | reverse complement strand
GTCACCCACAGCGGTCCCGGTCGCGAACGTCGCGGCGACGGCCGCCCAGTAGAACAGCTCACGACGCCACGTCGTGACCGCATGGACCGCCAGCGTGCCCTCCACGCGCCACCAGGTCCAGAACACCGCGGCGAGGATCAGCGCGTACCCGATGCTCGAGTAGAGGTAAGGCACCGCGAGCACGACGTGGACCACATCGGCCGCCATGGTCCCGAAGATGCCGACCATGACCACCGCGAACCAGTAGGTCCACGGGTGGTACCTGCCGCGGCTGAGCTGGAGCCCCAGCGCGATCACGAACACGACGAACGTTCCCAGGACCGCGATCACCGGGTTCACGGCGAACACGAGGTAGTCGGACGTCGACTCACCCAACGCCGTCGAGAGCCCCTTGATCACCCAGAACGTCGCGGTGACCTCAGCGACACGCACCGCCGACGACGACCGAGACGGCACCAGGCGCAGGGTCGACAGCACCCGGGCATCCTGGGACGGCCACCTGGAGGATCCCTGTGAGCACCCCGGATCCTGTCGCCCACATCACGCAACGCGTGCCTTCGCACCCGCCGCCGTGATCGCCGACACAGGACCGGCGACACCGGGCGAGCGTACGTCGGAACCAGGCACCTTCGGACCTGACAACGCCCTGCAGCGTCCCGGGGCCGACGTTGCCGCCATCCGGGGCGGTGCGGGCCTAGCGTCTCGGCCTCAGGGATGGCAACGATGGTGCGGTTCTCCTCCTCGGGGATGACGCCTCTGCCCGCCCGGGGACCGATGTCCAGCGACCCCGTGCTCCGTAACGTCACTGATGAGGCCCGTCGACGGCCTGAGGAGTTCTTGTGCTGCGCGCCGCCGGATCACTCGCGATTCGGGTCCCGGTGCCAGCGGGTTCCCAGTACGTTGCGAGGAGAGTGTGGCCGAGGAGAACACCCTCGTGCCAGGTCCGGACGATGTGCACACGGTCAATCGGGGGATAGCCATGAGCATCGACGCCACGGGTGTGGCGCCGCGCCTCACCGGACGACAAGGCCTGGGGCAGGGCCTCGGATCGCTCGGCCGAGCTGCGCGCAGGTCGCCACTCACGTTCGCGCTCCTCGTCGTGGTCGCAGTCGTCGACCTGCGGCGCACCCAAATGCACCACCATCCAGGAGTCCTCCGCTTGTCTCGAGCGGGAGGTGCTCTCGACGCCGGCCACCCCTTCCACCAGCCGCTCTCGGCCGCACGGTCGCTCCTGTGGGCACCGGACGGACGCGGGTTCGTCTGTAGCGCGATCGCACTGCTGCTCGTCGGGGCCCTCGCCGAGCACCGTCTCGGCACGGTTCGGTACGCCGCGGCCCTGGTCGCCACCCATCTTGTCGTGATGACGGTCGTCGTCGCCGGTAGCTGGTACGTCGCGACGTTCCGGCCTGAGTGGACCCGAGCATTCCTGACCGTCCGGCACGGCGGCCTCACCTTCGCCGTCATCGGGGCCGGTCTTGCGGCGAGCGCCGGCCTGCCCCCGCTGTGGCGCCGGCGGGTCCAGGTCGGGTGTCTCGCGCTGCTGATCACCCTCGCGCTGTTCTTCGGGGGCGGTCTCGCCGCGTTGCTGCTGGTGGCTGCCGGGTTCGGCAGCGTCTTCGGCCGCCTGTTCGGTGCGACCCGCGTCGAGCGGAGCGTCGTCAGCGCGGTGCACGAGTCACGCGTGCTGGTGGCCGCGATCGTCGCTGCCACCGGTCTGGGCCCGCTGCTTGCCACTCTGAGTCCCGCTCCCGCCGGTCCGTTCGCGATGCTCGGCTTCCTCGTTGCTGATATCCGTGGGAACGGCCCCAACGCGGTCGCCACGCTCTGCAGCGCCGATCCGACATCGGCCGCCTGCGTGATCGGTCGCTTGCACCAGCACTCAGGGATCGGCCTCGGCCTGACCGTCCTGGCGTGCCTGCCTGCGGCAGTGCTGCTCCTGATCGCCGACGGTCTTCGCCGCGGGCGCCGGATGGCGTGGGTCGTCGGCATCGCCGTCGAGGCGGGGCTCGCGGTCGTCGCCGTCGGGTACGTCGTGTCGACGTCACTGGGCTCGCGGGTCGCGCCGCACGCGACTCCCCTCCCGCAGGCCGGGCCGCACATGTTCGCCTGGCTGGCGATCCCGTGCCTGGTCCCGCTCGCGGGGGTCCTGGTCGTGCTGATCGGCGGGCGCGGGCTCTTCCCCGTCCGGGCCCCGCAGGGTAGCGCTCGAGCGCTAGCGAGGCGTCTCGCGCTGCTGACCGTCGGGACCACCGCGACGTACGTCGGGGTTGGCCTGCTCGCAGCCGGTCAGTGGCGGACGCCTCCGACGGCATGGACGCTGCTGACCGACCTCCCGCTGCGACTCGC
>DATKTF010000360.1:0-8712 GCA_035531255.1 Cellulomonadaceae bacterium | reverse complement strand
CGCTGCGACGCGATCGACAGGTCACCGACGACGGCGAGCACCTGCGAGAGGTACCAGCCGGCGAGCAGCGCCCCCGTGTAGCAGGAGGCCTTCGCGAGGACCGCGGTCCGAGCCGCGCGGATCGGGTTCAGCTGCGGGCGCTTCCCGGCCAGGAACTGCCGCACCTGCCACCCCATGGTGAGCACGACGCCGGCGATCACGAGCATGACGACGGACACGAGCCACGGAACCGGCGGCGGCTGCACCGCGGTGCGGTCGAGCAGTCGCAGCACCAGCCAGCCGAGGGCCGCGGTGGTGACCGCGACGGTGATGAGGGTCTGCCACCGCGTCCGCTGCATCACGGGATCCAGGACGTCGGCGAGTCACCACGTGGTGCCGCCGGAGCGGTCCGCGGCAACCACGCCGGTGTGGCGTCGGCCGGTCGATCACCGGCGCCGGTGGGCTCGGACACCTGGTCCTCGGGTGACCCGTTCCCGGGTGCCGGGGCCTCGGACGCCCGGTGCTCACCCGGGGGTACGAGCCAGTCGAGCGCGAGCCAACGGATGCCGCCGCGGTCCGGCGCCGTGGCCGCCAGAGCCGCCACCGGTCCGCCGCCGAGCCCCGGCAGCACGGCGTCGGGAGCGATCTGCGCCCACGGCTGGAGCACGAAGGCGCGCTCGTGCGCCCGGGGGTGCGGGAGCTCGAGGTCGTCGGTGACGGCGAGGGTCGACCCGTACACGATGAGGTCGATGTCGAGGGTTCGCGGTCCCCAGCGTTCGACGCGTTCCCGCCCGTGCACCGCCTCGATGGCCTGGGCGACCCGCAGCAGCGCGCGCGGTGCGAGTGTCGTCCGCGCGAGCACGATCGCATTGAGGTAGTCCGGCTGCTCCGGGCCCCCGACCGGGGCCGAGCGCGCGAGCGGCGACACCTGGACCACCTCGAGCCCGTCGACCTCGGCGAGCGCGGCGACGGCCTCGCGCAGGGTGTCCTGCGGCGCACCGAGGTTCGACCCGAGTGCGAGGACGACGTCTGTCGGGCCGTCCGGGAGCTCGTCGAGCACATCGGAGACGGCCGGTCGCGACGGCACGCCCGGGCCCGACCGGTCGGCGGGGCCGCTGGCGGAGTCGACCGTGGTTCGCCTCACGAGAGATGGTCCGTACTCCACCGCCGACGCACCCGAGCTGCCCGCCTCCGATCCGGTCGACACCAAGGACGCAGGGGGCGCGAGGTCGGGGACCGGTGTGGGCGGGTCCGCCGGAGGGGCGAACGCCGGCACCAGCGCCGGCACGAACGCCGGGACCGCAAGAACGGCGCCCTGAACGGTCGGTGCGAGCCCACCCGGGGTCGAGCTCTCGATCGACGGTCCGTCGAACGACGCGCCGGCCGTCGAGAACGCGTCGAACGGTCCAGAACCCGCGGCTCCGCCGACCTCACCGGTCGGTGCTGCTGCCGCGTGCTGGGCGGCCGCCTCGACGACCGGGAGCACGGCGGTCGGTGTCGGCGCGAGCGGCACCCGCACGGTCGGTCCGGTCGCGACGGTCGCCGGGATCCACGGCTCCGCGGCAGGAAGCTTGCTGCGGTCGCGACGGATGCTCACGACGACGTCCTCGAACGGGACGGTCAGCGGGGCCTGGGGCTTGTGCACCGCGACATCCACCGCCACGACCTGGGCGTGGGCCAGCACCGTCGCGGCGATCCGCTCGGCGACCGTCTCGATCAGATCGGCAGGCTCCCCCGAGAGGACGCCCGCGATCTGCTCGGCCAGCACGCCGTAGTGCAGGGTGTGCGCGAGATCGTCGGTCGCCGCGGCGCGCCGGGTGTCGAGATGCGCGACGACGTCCGCCCGGAAGGTCTGGCCCTCACGACGCTCGTGCTCGAACACCCCGTGGTGGCCGATCGCGGAGATGCCGACCAGACGGACCTGGTCGAGCTGGCGACCCGCACTGTCCAGTGCCGGGCCCGGGTGTCCCGCTGACGCCGCATTCATGCTCGTGCCTCTCGTGTCATTCCTCACGTCACGTCCTGTGTCCCCGACGCCGCACGCCAGGCGGCGGCCACACGGACGGCGTCCGCCGAGCCTCCCACCTCGTGGACGCGAACGCACCATGCGCCGTTCGTGGCGGCCAGCGCAGAGACGGCCGACGTCGCGGCGTCACGGTGGTCCGGCGGGACGGGTCGACCGTCCGGGCCGGTCAGGAGGGCGCCGAGGAACCGCTTGCGCGAGGCACCGACCAGCACCGGTCGACCCAACGACAGCAGCGCGTCGAGGTGGGCGAGGAGCGGCCAGTTGTCCGGGGGTTCCTTCGCGAAGCCCAGACCCGGGTCGAGAACGACCTGCTCGTCGCGCACCCCGGCGTCCCGGAGCTCGACGAGCCGCTGCGCGAGCTCGGCCCGCACGTCACCGACGACGTCGTCGTAGCGCGTGAGGTCGGCCATCACGTCGGAGTGACCGCGCCAGTGCATCGCGACGTAGACCACGCCCGTGCGCGCGACCACGGCCCGGATCGCCGGGTCCGCCAGTCCACCGGAGACGTCGTTGACGATCAGGGCGCCGACATCCACCGCTCGCTCGGCAACCTCGGAGCGTGTCGTGTCGACGCTCACCGCGACACCCTCGGCGGCGAGCCGGCGCACCACCGGGAGGACCCGAGCCAGCTCCTCCTCGACGTCGACGCGCACCGCGCCGGGACGTGTCGACTCACCACCGACGTCGAGAAGGTCGGCGCCCTCGGCGATCAGGTCGAGACCGTGCCGGACCGCCGCATCGGGGTCGAGCCAGCGACCGCCGTCCGAGAACGAGTCGGGTGTGACGTTGACGATCCCCATCACGAGAGAACGCTGCAGCCTCGACAGGGAGTCCGGCAACGGACGGGGATGGCGAACGGACGGTCCTGCGATCACGACGCCAGCCTAGGGGTGACGGCTCACCGACTGAGGATGAGGCTCATCGCCTCGGCCCGCGTCGTGCCGTCGCGCATCTGGCCGCGCACGGCCGACGTGACGGTGCGTGACCCGGGTTTGCGGACCCCCCGCATCGACATGCACAGGTGCTCGCACTCGATGACGACGATCACGCCGCGCGGGTTGAGGTGCTCGACCAGGGCGTCGGCGACCTGGCTGGTCAACCGCTCCTGCACCTGCGGGCGGCGCGCGTAGATGTCGACCAGACGCGCCAGCTTGCTCAATCCGGTGATGCGCCCGTCGGACGACGGGATGTACCCGACGTGTGCAACACCGTGGAACGGGACCAGGTGGTGCTCGCACGTCGAGTACACCTCGATGTCCTTGACGAGGACCATCTCCTGGTGACCGATGTCGAACACCGTGCTGAGCACGTCCGCCGGATCCTGACGCAGGCCGGCGAAGGTCTCCGCGTAGGCGCGCGCGACGCGGGCCGGGGTGTCACGCAGACCCTCGCGGTCGGGGTCCTCGCCGACCGCGAGCAGGAGCTCGCGGATCGCGGCCTCGACGCGCGCGGCGTCGTACCCGGTCGGAGCGTCGTCCCGCATCGGGATGTCGTCACCGGCCGACGCGTCGGGCGCCACGGTGTCAGGCCTTCACGTCGGGCGCGGCCGACGTCATGCCGGCGGCCTCGGCGAGCTCGTCGGGTGTCAGCACCGGCGGTCGCTCCGACACGGCGCGGTCGTCGCTCGACAGCCACACGTTGCGCGCGGGCCTCTTGACCACCGGGGCGAAGATCACCGCGAGCTCGGCCTGGTTCAGGGTCTCCTTCTCGAGGAGCTCGAGCACGAGCGCGTCGAGCACGTCCCGGTACTGGACCAGGATCTGCCATGCCTCGTCGTGAGCCGCATCGACGAGGCGACGCACCTCGACGTCGACCGTCGCGGCGACGGTCTCCGAGTAGTCGCGCCCGTGACCCATGTCCCGGCCCATGAAGACCTCGCCGGAGTCCTGACCGAGCTTGATGGCCCCGATCTTCTCGCTCATGCCGTACTGGGTGACCATCTTGCGCGCGGTTGCGGTGGCCTTCTCGATGTCGTTCGAGGCGCCGGTGGTCGGGTCGTGGAACACGAGCTCCTCGGCGACCCGACCGCCCATCGCGTACGCGAGCGTGTCCAGGAGCTCGTTGCGGGTCGTCGAGTACTTGTCCTCGAGCGGCATCACCATCGTGTAACCGAGGGCCCGGCCGCGCGGCAGGATCGTCACCTTGGTCACCGGGTCGGTGTACCGGAGCGCGGTCGCCACCAGGGCGTGGCCACCCTCGTGGTACGCCGTGATCTTCTGCTCCGAGACCTTCATGATCCGGGTCCGCTTCTGCGGTCCGGCCACGACGCGGTCGATCGCCTCGTCGAGAGCGGAGTCGTCGATCTGCTGCTTGCCGAGGCGCGCGGTGAGCAGGGCGGCCTCGTTGAGCACGTTGGCCAGGTCCGCACCGGTGAAACCGGGGGTGCGGCGAGCGACGGCCTCGAGATCCACGTGATCCGCCATCGGCTTGCCCTTGGCGTGCACAGTCAGGATCCGGTGCCGTCCCTTGAGGTCCGGCGGGTCGACCGAGACCTGGCGGTCGAAGCGCCCCGGGCGCAGGAGAGCGGGGTCCAGGATGTCCGGCCGGTTGGTCGCCGCGATCAGGATGACGTTGGCGTTGACGTCGAAGCCGTCCATCTCGACCAGCATCTGGTTGAGGGTCTGCTCGCGCTCGTCGTGCCCGCCGCCCATGCCCGCGCCGCGGTGCCGACCGACCGCGTCGATCTCGTCGATGAAGATGATCGCCGGAGCGTTCTGCTTGGCCTGGTCGAACAGGTCGCGCACGCGGGACGCACCGACGCCGACGAACATCTCGACGAAGTCCGACCCGGAGATCGAGTAGAACGGCACCCCGGCCTCACCCGCGACCGCGCGGGCCAGCAGCGTCTTGCCGGTACCCGGCTGCCCGTACAGCAGCACGCCCTTGGGGATCTTGGCGCCGACGGCCTGGAACTTCGCCGGGTCGGCCAGGAAGTCCTTGATCTCGCGGAGCTCCTCCACGGCCTCGTCGACGCCCGCGACGTCGGCGAAGGTGACCTGCGGGGACTCCTTGTTGACGAGCTTCGCCTTCGACTTGCCGAAGCTCATCACGCGCGAGCCGCCGCCCTGCATGTTCGACATCAGGAACCAGAACAACCCGAGGATGAGCAGCATCGGGAAGACGATCCCGAACAGGCTGCTCCACCACGGGGTCGTCGGGACGGTCGAGTTGTACCCCTTGGGCAGGTTGGCGCTCGTCACCGCAGCCACGACGTCCGGACCCTGCGGGGCGATGTAGTAGAACTCGACGTTCTTGCCCTTGTCGACCCCGTTGGTCGTGAAGTCCGAGGTGAGCGTCAGGGACACCCGCTGCTCGACGTCGACGAGCTGCGCCTGCTGGACCTTGCCCTCCGACAGCAGCTTGAGCCCGTCGGAGGTGTCGATCTGCTGCACCCCGGTTCCCACGAGCATGCTGGCGGCGGTCCAGAGGATCACGACGGCGAGGACGATCCACAGGATGGGTCCTCGGGTCAGGCGCTTGAGATTCATCGGCGACGGGGAATGTCCCCTCATCCCTCCGGTCGGCATGGCAGAACGGCTCGAACGTACACGCTGGGTCTGTCAGAACCTGTGCGTGTTCGCCCAGGGCAGGATCGGGACCCGCACCGCTCGTCGGTCAGTGGCCGTAGACGTGCGGGGCCAGCGTCCCGACGAACGGAAGGTTCCGGTACTTCTCGGCGTAGTCGAGCCCGTAGCCGACGACGAACTCGTTCGGGATGTCGAATCCGACGTACCGCACGTCGACCTCGACCTTCGCCGCGCCAGGTTTGCGGAGCATCGTGGCGATCTCGACGCTCTCGGGCCCGCGGCTGCGCAGGTTCGCCAGCAGCCACGACAGCGTGAGCCCGGAGTCGATGATGTCCTCGACGATGAGCACGTGCCGACCGGTCAGGTCCGTGTCCAGGTCCTTGAGGATCCTCACGACGCCGGAGGACTTGGTGCCGGAGCCGTACGACGACACGGCCATCCAGTCCATCTGGACCGGGGTGTGCAGACGACGCACGAGGTCGGCCATGACCATGACGGCACCCTTGAGGACGCCGACGACCAGCACCGGCTTGCCCGCGTAGTCGCGGTCGATCTGCGCCGCGAGCTCGTCGAGCCGTGCCGCGATCTGCGCCTCGCTCAGCAGCACGCCGGCGAGGTCGTCGCCCATGTCAACAGGGTCCACCGCTACAGCTCTCCTCGGGTCGGGGCAGCCGGTGCCTCGATCGGAGCGTCCGGCCCGACCTCAAGCCTGCCACATCGGCGCTGGACGGTGACCCGACCCGGAAGAGCCACCGGGCCCTGGCCGTGCCAGTCGGTCAGCAGCCGGTCCACCGCGAGCACGTGCCCCCGCGTCACGGACCCCGACGGGCAGCCCGCCGCGACGAGCGCCGCGCGCAGCGCTCTCGTGCGGATCGCGACGGGTGCACCCGCGACGACGGCGGCGTCGAGCACGACGCGGATCGCACCGTCGACCCGGGCGGCCGAGAGCAGCGCCTCGCCGAGCGCGTCGAGCGCATCCGCGTCCTCCCGGAGCTGATCCGCGGTGCGCGCGAGCGCACGTCCGACGCCCGGCCCGAGAACCTGCTCGAGGAGCGGGAGCACCTGGTGGCGCACCCGGGAGCGGAGCGGCACGCTGCCGGCATGGTCGTCCCACGGGACGCTGTTGGTCGGGTCGTCCCACGGGACGCTGTTGGTCGGGTCGTCCCACGGGACGAGGCCGGCCGCGGCGCACACCGCGACGGTGTCGCCGCGCGGCAGACCGAGCAGCGGGCGCCGGAGGAGGCCGCGTCGGACGGGCATCCCGGACAGCGACCGTGCACCCGAGCCGCGGGCGAGCCCGAGCAGCACCTGTTCGGCCTGGTCGTCGAGGGTATGGCCGAGCAGGACCGCCCGTGCTCCGAGCGCAGCAGCCGTCTCGTCGAGTGCGACGTGCCGCGCCTCGCGGGCGTCCGCCTCGGGACCGCTGGACCGGCCGACGACCACCCGGACGACGACCACAGGCGCGAGGCCGAGGTCCCGGCACGCACGGGCGGCCTCGGCTGCGACGGTGTCGCTGCCCGGCTGAAGACCGTGGTCGACGACGACGGCACCCGCACGGAGCCCGGCGCGTGGCGCGACGAACGCCGTCGCGGACGCGAGCGCGAGCGAGTCGGGCCCGCCCGAGCAGGCGACGAGGACGAGGCTGCCCGGCGCGAGGTCCTCGAGCTCGGACCGGACCGCGCGCCGCGCCCGGGCGACCGCCGGCGCCGGGCCGGTCACGGCACGACCTCAGCGAGGGTCCGGCGGTCAGCCGTGCACACGACGCACCCACGCGCGCGGGTCGGCGATCTCCCGGGCCGACGGGAGCGCGTCCGGGCCGGACCAGACCGCATTCAGCCCGGAGGTGCCGACGCTGCGGGTGACCGATCGCACGAAGACCGCACCGTCGCGGTACTGCGCCATCTTCTGGTCGACCCCGAGCACGGTGCGGACGACCGCATCCCAGCGCCCCGTGCCCTGGCGGCGCCTGTCGAACCGCTCGCGGATCACGCGCACCGACGGGCCGACGTCCGGTCCGACGGCATCCATCATCACGTCCGCGTGGCCCTCGAGGAGCGCCATGATCGCACTGAGCTCGTCGAACGACTCGCGCTGAGGCCGCGAGAGGACCGCATCGACACCCGCGGACCCGTTCCCGGTGAGCGCTCCGCCCACCCGCGTGAGCACCGCACGGGCGCCGGGCGAGTCGTCGTCCGCGACGAGGTCGGTGAGCAGCGCCGTCGCGCGGTCCCGCAGGTGTGCCGCGAGCCACGGGGCCGTCCCGAACTGCGCCGCATGGGTCTGCTCGTGGAGGGCCACCCAGAGCCGGAAGTCCTGAGGGACCACGTCGAGCGCACGCTCCATCCGGAGCACGTTCGGGGCCACCAGGAGCAGGGTGCCCGGGCCGGGTCGGCCCGACACCGGGTCGGGCGGAGCGGAGAACGGGTCGAACTGGCCCAGCACGCGGCTCGAGACGAGCGACAGCACCGCGCCGACCTGCGCCCCCGTGGACCACCGTGCGGCTGCGCGCGGGCGACCGGCCGTGCGCACACCTGACGTCATCACCGAGAGCATCTGCGCGTTCGCGCGCGCCCAGCCGCTCCGGTCGACGACGAGCGTGCGGACGGGCGTCGGGCCTGCGCCGCTGACGGACGTCGAGGTGCTCTCAGGTGACGCGCCGTCGGGCCGGAGCTCGGTGATCCGCTCGACGTGCGCGACCGCGTCGGCCGCGGCAGCCCGGAGACCGCGGACCAGCTCGGCCACCTCGGAGCGGGTGGCCACCGGCCCCGAGCGCACGAGTCGTGCGGCGACGCGCGCCGCGACGTCCCAGTCGACCGCGGGAGCGGCACCGTCGTCCTGCTTCATCTCGCCACCGTAGCCGCCCCGGGCGCCGCCCCCCCGGCGATCACGCAGGGGCCGTACCCGTCGCGACGCACGGCGCGTCCCTCGAGGCACGGGTCGCCGGGACCCGGTCAGCTCCGGCAGCCGCACTCGGCGAGCTGGGTGACGAACGCGTCGACCGCCTCGCGTGCGGCCGTCTGGCCCGTCGCCGGCCCGTGGTCCACGAGCACCGCGAACACCAGGAGGCGCCCGTCCGCGTCCTGGACGGTTCCCGCGAGCGAGGTCACCGACGTCAGGCTGCCCGTCTTCGCGCGGACGAGCCCCCGCGCGGGGGAGGTCGTGAACCGGTCGGTGAGGGTG
>DATKTF010000359.1:0-3984 GCA_035531255.1 Cellulomonadaceae bacterium | reverse complement strand
GCGGAGGCTGCCTCCGTCCTGGCGGGCTGACCGACCCGGCGCTTCCCACCCCGCCCCGCGCGGGCCCGCGAGGTCCGCGCGGGGCGTCAGCCTCGCGGTTGCCGCTCGTCGATGCCCCACGGCGATCCGAACCCCGCCGGCTCCGGCGCCCCGAGAAGCTCGAGGAACGGCACCGCGTCGAAGGCCTCCGGCCCGAGCACCCCGGACCCCGACCACACCCCGGTCGCAAGGAGCTCGAGCGCGACGACCGGGTTCACTGCCGTCTGCCACACGACGCACTGGGCTCCGTACTCGGCCATCGACCAGGCGTTGTCGACCACGTGGTACAGGTACACCTCGCGAGGAGCGCCGTCCGGCCCGGTTCCTGTGACGAGCAGACCCGCGCAGGTCTTGCCTCGCATCCTCGGTCCGAGGGTCGCCGGGTCGGGCAGCACGGCCGCGACGACGTCCCGTGGACTGACCTCGACGACGCCCGGGTGGGCAGGATCCGCCGACCGGACCCGTACCGGTGCGGTGCTGTCGAGGCCCAGCGTGTGGAGGGTCCTCAGGACGGAGATGAACTGCTCCCCCAGGCCGTACTTGAACGTCACCTTCCGGGCGTCGAGCCACCGTGGCATCAGGAGCACCTCCTCGTGCTCCACGTGCACGCACTCCACCGGACCGATCCCCTCCGGGAACACGAAGACCTCGGGCTCGGTGAACGGCGGGACCGTGTACCACCCGCGATCGGCCTCCCAGATCACGGGCGGGTTCAAGCACTCCTCGATCGTCGTCCAGATCGAGAACGACGGCGCGAACACGGGGTTGCCGTCGTCGTCGAGCACGTCGAGATCGGCACCGTCGCGGGTGCCGAGCTCGTCGACGGTCGAGAACAGGTGGTCGGTCGCGTACCGCGCGAAGACGTCGGACAGGCCCGGTTCTACTCCCATCCCGACCAGCGCGAGCCGCCCGGCGTCCTCCCACCGCTGCGCCTGCCGGAACTGGTCGTCACCGAGCTTCGTGCCGGTCCGCTCGTAGGGCGCCTCGGGGTCCGGGCGTGACAGGGACATCGCCATGTCCAGGTAGTCCGCGCCCGCCGCGAGAGCGCCCTCGAAGACCGGGAGCACGAACCGAGGGTCGACGGCGTTGAGCACGTGCGTGATCGCGTGCTGCCGGGCCAGCGCCGTGACCGCCGTGGCGTCGGAGGCGTCGACCGTCGCGGCGACGAACCTGTCGTCGGTCGGCGCCCCCGCCCGGGCCGCATCGACCGTGCGCTCCGCCCGCGCGAGGGTCACGTCGGCGACGACCATCAGCTCGAAGAAGTCCCGCCGGGCGGCGATCCGTGCGACCGCGTCACCGACCCCGCCGCTGCCGACGACCAGGATGCGCATCCGAGCTCCTTCATGACGGCCGGGCCGGAGACCCGGCGGTATCGCGACGACTACCGTCGCGCCGCGCGACGACGGGCCGCCGCGATGACCTGGATCGCGACGACGAGGATCAGCGCGAGGGCGAACATGGACGACCCGATGACGTTCGCCTGCGGGGGGATCCCTCGCGTCGCGGACACGTACACGAACTTCGGGAAGGTGGTGAAGTTGCCCGAGTTGAAGTTCGTGATGATGAAGTCGTCGAAGCTCAGCGAGAACGCGAGCAGCGCGGCGGCTGCGATCCCTGGGATGAGCAGCGGGAACGTGACCTTCCAGAATGCCTGCCAGTTCGAGGCGTACAGGTCGGCCGCGGCCTCCTCGAGCTTCGGGTCGAGGCTGGCCACGCGTGCCTTGACCGTCACGACAACGAACGAGATGCAGAACATGATGTGCGCGATGACCACCGTGCCGAAGCCCGGCTGCACCCGCAGCGCGAGGAACTGCGCGAGCAGCGCCGCGCCGAGGACGACCTCCGGGGTGGACATCGGCAGGAAGATCAGCAGGTTCGCGAGCGCCCGGCCGCGGAACTTGTAACGCACCAGCGCGAGGGCGATGAGCGTGCCCAGGATCGTCGAGACGACGGTGGCCAGGATGCCGACCTTGAGGGAGTTGCCGAACGCCTCGCACACCTGTGGCGCACCGCACGGGTTCTTCCACGCGTCGAGGGTGAAGCCCTTCCAGACCAGGTTCGACTTCCCGGCGTTGTTGAACGAGAACGCCACGGTGTACCCGATCGGCACCATGAGGTAGATGAACGCGAGGCCCGCGAACACCGGGACGATCACCTCGCCGAGCGACCACCGCCGCCGACGCCGGACCAGGTCGTTGCGCGCCGCGCCCATGGCGCTCACGGCGCTCACAGCAGGTCCTCCGTCCCGGCGCGCCGGACGTACAGACCGACGAGGATCAGGATCGCGACCATCAGGACGACCGAGAGCACCGACGCCGTGGGGTAGTCGTTCACCACGAAGAACCGCGAGTCGATGATCTGGCCGACCATCGCCGTGCTCGTCGGGTTTCCGAGCAGCACGGCGTTGACGTAGTCGCCCGAGGCCGGGATGAAGGTCAGCAGGGTCCCGGAGACCACGCCGGGCATCGACAGCGGCAGGGTCACCCTCCAGAAGGTCGTCGGACCGTTGGCATACAGGTCGCCGCCGGCCTCGAGGAGCCGGGAGTCCATCCGCTCCAGGCTCGCGTAGATCGGCAGCGCCATGAACGGCAGGAAGTTGTACGTCAGGCCCGCGACCACCGCGAACGCCGTCGCGGTCAGGCGACCGTCGGACGGCAGCAGGTGCAGCCACTTCATCGCGTGCACGACGAACGAGTCGTCCGCAAGGATCTGCCTCCACGCGATCGTCCGCAGGATGAAGCTCGTGAAGAACGGGGCGACGAGGAGCACGAGCAGCATGCCTTGGAGGAACGTCCTCCCCCGCGCCCGCACCGCGATGACGTAGGCGATCGGGTAGCCGATCACCAGGGCCGCGATCGTGGCGATGAGCGCGAACACGAACGACCGGACGGTCTGCGGCCAGAACTCCTGCAGCGACGTCACGTAGTTCTGCCAGTGGAACGCCGGTACGAACTGACCGATGTCGCCGCCGGGGGCCGGGACGTACAACGAGGTCGCGAGCAGCGAGAACACCGGCAGGACGAAGAACACGACCAGGTACGCGAGACCCGGCAGCAGCATGAGGTACGCGCCGCTGCGCGCGGGCTTGGTGGCAGCGGCGGCGGGCGCGCCTCCGACGGGCCCCTCCTCCGCCCCCTGGCTGAGGGCCGCAGCGATGCTCATGCGACCCCGTCCAGCTCGAGGGCGCCCGAGCTGACGTCGTCGCCGCCGTCGAGACCGAACGTGAAGCCCGCCTGCCAGGCGAGGCGGACCGTGTCTCCCCACGCGACCGTGGCGCCTCCGACGAGATTCTGCACGAACACCCCGAAGGTGCCCAGACCGGGGAGCATCACCTGGTACTGGGTGCTGACCCCGCTGAAGGACACGTCGACGACGGTGCCGGGTCCGAGGACGTTGCAGCCGGGGGGAAGCGGATCCCGTTCCGTGAGGATCATCACCTTCTCGGGCCGGACGCCGACCAGCACGCTGCCGGCGTGCGAGACCGCGCGGGCAGCCGGGACCTGGATCCGGGTCCCGGCGACATCGACGCCCAGCACCTCGCCGTGCTCGACGACCGTCCCGGTCAGCAGGTTCGACTGACCGAGGAAGTTGGCCACGAACGCGGTCCGCGGCAGCTCGTAGAGCTCGGCCGGGGGCCCCATCTGCTCGACGCGACCGGCGTTCATGACCGCGACCGTGTCGGCCATCGTCATGGCCTCCTCCTGGTCGTGGGTCACGTGCACGAACGTCAGCCCGACCTCGGTCTGGATCCGCTTGAGCTCGACCTGCATCTGCCGGCGCAGCTTGAGGTCCAGCGCTCCCAGGGGCTCGTCGAGCAGCAGCACCGCCGGGTTGTTCACGAGCGCCCGGGCGAGTGCGACCCGCTGCTGCTGACCTCCGGAGAGCTGCGACGGCTTGCGGTCGGCGAGGTGACGGAGCTCGACGAGGTCGAGACCGTCGCCCGCC
>DATKTF010000358.1:0-7926 GCA_035531255.1 Cellulomonadaceae bacterium | reverse complement strand
CGGGGCGGCTGGGAATCCACCGGACGCCCCTGGGAGTACGACACGGCGCGGTACGAGCGGGTGGCGGCGACCCGACGAGCCGAGCAGCAGGCGATGGTCGAGTACGTGGGCCTGGACTCGTGCCGGATGGCCTACCTTCGTGCCGCTCTCGACGACCCCGAGCTCACGCCGGGCTGGCGGTGCGGTCGCTGCGACATCTGCGGGGACGTCGCACGCGACTCGGGACCGGACGACGCCGAGGTCGCCGCGGCACGCGAGCGGCTCGCCCTGCCCGGTGTCGAGGTCGAGCCGCGCCGCCAGTGGCCGAGCGGGATGGATCGGCTCGGCGTCGCGTTGAGCGGAAGGATCGCGGTCGACGAGCGCGCGGAGACCGGGCGGTCGGTGGCCAGGCTGGACGCCCTCGGCTGGGGCGGGCTCCTGCGGGACCTCTTCGGCGCGACGACGGGCACCTCGGCGCGCGCTCCGGAGGACGGGCTGCCCGTCGCCCTGCGTCAGCCGGTGGTGGACGTCCTCGGCGCGTGGCCGAGGGAACCGGCACCGGCCGGAGTCGTGTACGTCGAGTCGCAGTCGCATCCGGGTCTCGTCCGGCACCTCGCCGAGGGTGTCGCCCGACAGCTCGCGATCCCGGTGGTCGGAACGGTCCGCCCGGCACGCGGCAGCGAGGCAGGACGCCACGACGTCAACTCGGCACAGCGACTGGCCGGCATCGTCCGCAGGCTCGAGCTCACCCTCTCGGAGGCGGCAGCCGCCGGTCTCCCCGGACGCGCCGTCCTGCTCGTCGACGACAGGATCGACTCGGGCTGGACGATCACGGTCGCCGCGCGCCTCCTGCGCCTCGCCGGGGCGAGCGCCGTCCACCCGTTCGTGCTGGGTGTCGGCTGAGGGCCCAGCGGACGCGCCCGGCAGATCGGACGCGTGAGGTCAGAAGCGCGCGCGTACCGCCTCGCCGTGCGCCGGGAGGTCCTCGGCGTCGGCCAGTGCGACGATCCGGTCTGCGAGGGTCCGAAGCGCGTCCGCGTCGTACTCGATCACCTGGACCGACCGGACGAAGCTGTGCACGCCCAGACCCGACGCGAAGTGCGAGCACCCGCCGGTCGGCAGGACGTGGTTGGAGCCGGCCATGTAGTCCCCCAGCGAGACCGGGGAGTACGGGCCCACGAAGATCGCACCCGCGCTCGTCACCCGATCGGCCACCGCCGCCGCGTCCGCGGTCTGGATCTCGAGGTGCTCCGCGCCGTACGCATTCACCACGGCGAGCCCGGCGTCGAGGTCGTCGACCAGCACGACGGCGGACTGAGACCCGGACAACGACACGCCGATGCGCTCGGAGTGCTTCGTCGTGGTCGCCCGCTGCGCGAGGGCGGCATCGACGGCGTCGGCCAGCTCGACGGACGGCGTGACCAGCACCGCGGCCGCGAGCGGGTCGTGCTCGGCCTGGGAGATGAGGTCCGCGGCGACGTGGATCGGGTCCGCCCCGGCATCCGCGAGGATCGCGATCTCGGTCGGCCCGGCTTCGGCGTCGATCCCGACGACACCGCGGACCAGCCGCTTCGCCGCGGCGACGTACACGTTCCCTGGTCCGGTCACGACGTCGACCGGCTCGCACAGCTGCACGCCGTCCTGGGGCTCGCTCCCCGCCGCGCCGTAGGCGAACATCGCGACCGCCTGCGCACCACCCACTGCATAGACCTCGTCGATGCCGAGCAAGGCGCACGTCGCCAGGACGGTCGGGTCCGGGAGACCACCGCCCGACCGCTGCGGCGGCGACGCGACCGCGAGCGACCCCACGCCGGCCTCCTGGGCGGCGACCACGTTCATGACGACCGACGACGGATAGACCGCGAGGCCACCAGGGACGTAGAGCCCGACGCGACGGACCGGGATCCACCGCTGCCGGACCTGAGCACCCGGCCCGAGGTCGACCGTGAAGTCGGCGGGCCGCTGCGCCGCGTGCACGGTCCGGACCCGCACGATCGTCTCCTCGAGCGCCGAACGCACACCCGGGTCGAGGGTCGCCAACGCCGCCGCGAGCGCGCTCTGCGGGACGCGCAGGTGCTCAGGCCGCACGTGGTCGAACTGCTCGGCAAGGTCACGGAGCGCGCCGGCGCCGTGCTCGCGCACCTGCGCGAGGATCGGAGCGACCCGCGCGCTCGCAGCGTCGACGTCGAGCTCGGCCCGGGGCAGGGCCGCGATGAGCTCGCGGGCGGTGAGGGTGCGACCACGCAGGTCGATGCGGGAGATCACCACTCAAGTCTAGATGCCGACACAATGACCGGATGAACAGCAGACCGACTCCGGTGCCCATCTCCGACGACGTGATCCGGCTCGGCCAGTTCCTCAAGCTCGCCGGTCTGGCCGACTCCGGGGCCCACGCGCGCGAGCTGCTCGAGGACGACGTGGTCCGGGTGAACGGCGAGCCCGAGAAGCGTCGCGGACGCCAGCTGCACCGCGGGGACCTCGTGTCCGTCGAGCTGCCGACCGGGCCCGAGCGAGCCACCGTCGGGTGAGGCCCGTCACGACGTGAGGCAGCTCGGCCCGAGCAGCGCCTTGAGGTCGCCGAACAGCGCCGGGGACCGTTCGACCCGGAGGTTCTCCTCGAGGCGCATCACGGTCGCCCGGCCCGGGCTCGTGAGGCGCAGGTGCACCTCGGTGACGCCGGGGTGGGTGCACAGGATCTCCCGGAGCCGTTCGACGACCGGGGGGATGCAGCGGGAGACCTGCATCGACACGACGACCGGAGCGTCGGCGACGGCCGTCATGTCCGGGAGCGTGACCTCCATGGCCTGGAGCTGCATCGTGTCGTCGCGCCGCCGCACGCGGCCGCGGAGCACCACGACCTGGTCCTCGGCGAGCGCGGTCGAGTACGCGAGGTAGGTCTCGCCGAAGAACATCACCTCGACGGACCCCTCCATGTCCTCGATCGTCACGGCCGCCCACGGGTTGCCCTGCTTGGACATCTTGCGCTGCAGCGACGTGATGAGACCGGCGACGACGACCGTCGACCCGTCGGGCCGGAACTCGTCCGCCAGCAGCGTGGCGATCGACACGTCGGCCGACTGCGCGAGGACGTGCTCGAGACCGGACAGCGGGTGGTCGGAGACGTAGAGCCCGAGCATCTCGCGCTCGAACGCCAGGCGCTGCTTCTTGTCCCAGTCCGGCAGGTCGGGCACGAGGACGGAGAAGCCGGGCGCGGTCGCGTCGTCCGCGGCGAACACGTCGGCGAACAGGTCGAACTGCCCTTCGGCCTCCTTGCGCTTGACGCCGATGACCGAGTCGACGGCCTGCTCGTGCACGAGCAGGAGCGCCCGACGAGTGTGACCGAGCGAGTCGAACGCACCGGCCTTGATCAAGGACTCGATCGTCCGCTTGTTGCACACGACGGCCGGGACCTTGTCGAGGAAGTCCGTGAAGGACGCGAACGCGCCCTTCGACTCACGAGCCTTGACGATCGCGTCGACCACGTTCGCCCCGACGTTCCGCACCGCGGTGAGGCCGAACCGGATGTCCGCGCCGACGGCGGTGAAGTTGGCCGACGACGAGTTCACGTCCGGCGGGAGCACCGTGATGCCCATGTGACGACACTCGCCGAGGTAGAGGGCCGACTTGTCCTTGTCGTCCCGCACGCTCGTGAGCAGGCCCGCCATGTACTCGGTCGGGTAGTTGGCCTTGAGGTACGCGGTCCAGTAGGACACGACGCCGTAGGCCGCCGAGTGCGCCTTGTTGAACGCGTACCCGGCGAACGGGACGAGCACATCCCAGACGGCCTGGATCGCGCCGTCCGAGTAGCCACGCTCGCGACAGCCGGCCTGGAACGGGACGAACTCCTTGTCGAGGACTTCCTTCTTCTTCTTTCCCATCGCACGGCGGAGCAGGTCGGCCTGGCCGAGCGTGTAGCCGGCGAGCTTCTGGGCGGCGCGCTGCACCTGCTCCTGGTAGACGATCAGCCCGTGCGTGATCCCGACGATCTCCTCGAGCGGCTCTGCCAGCTCCGGGTGGATCGGTTCGATCTCCTGCAGCCCGTTCTTGCGGAGCGCGTAGTTGATGTGCGAGTTCATGCCCATCGGCCCGGGTCGATAGAGCGCGATGACGGCGGAGATGTCCTCGAAGTTGTCGGGTCGCATCTGGCGCAGCAACGACCGCATCGGACCACCGTCGAGCTGGAAGACACCCAAGGTGTCGCCGCGACCGAGCAGCTCGTAGGTCGGCGGGTCGTCGAGGGCGACCTCTTCGATGCGGATCTCGGGCTTGCCGTTCATCACGATGTTCTCGAGCGCGTCGTCGAGGATCGTGAGGTTCCGCAGACCCAGGAAGTCCATCTTGATCAGGCCGAGCGCCTCGGCCGCAGGCTGGTCGAACTGCGTGATGATCGCGCCGTCCTGCGGGCGCCGCATGATCGGCACGATGTCGATCAAGGGCTCGCTCGACATGATCACGCCCGCCGCGTGCACACCCCACTGGCGCTTGAGGTTCTCGAGCCCACGCGCCGTCTCGAGGACCCGCTGGGCCTCGGGGTCCGCCTCGACGACCTTGCGGAACTCCTCGGCCTCGGCGTAGCGGGGGTCGTCCGGGTTGTAGATGCCCTTGAGCGTGATGTCCTTGCCCATCACGGCCGGGGGCATCGCCTTGGTGAGCTTCTCCCCCATCGCGAACGGGAAGCCGAGCACACGGGACGCGTCCTTGAGCGCCTGCTTCGCCTTGATCGTCCCGTAGGTCACGATCTGCGCAACCCGGTCCTCGCCGTACTTCTCGGTGACGTACCGGATGACCTCACCGCGCCGACGCTCGTCGAAGTCGACGTCGACGTCGGGCCAGGAGATGCGCTCCGGATTCAGGAACCGCTCGAAGATCAGCCCGTGCTCGAGCGGGTCCAGCTCGGTGATGCCCATCGCGTACGACGCCATCGACCCGGCTGCTGAGCCGCGGCCGGGGCCGACCCGGATGCCCTGATCCTTGGCCCAGTTGATGAAGTCCGCGACGACCAGGAAGTAGCCCGAGAACCCGAGCTGCGTGATGACACCGGTCTCGTACTCGGCCTGCGTCCGGACGTCGTCGGGGACCGCCCCGGCGTACCGCCGCTGCAGGCCGGTCTCGACCGCCTTGATGAACCACGACTGCTCGTCCTCGCCAGGCGGCACCGGAAACCGGGGCATGTAGTTCGCGTCCGTGTTGAACTCGACGTCGCACTGCTCGGCGATCAGCAGCGTGTTGTCGCACGCCTCGGGCAGCTCGGCCCACGTGCGCCGCATCTCCTCGGCCGACCACACGTAGAACTGGTCGGTGTCGAACTTGAACCGGTCCGGGTCGGCGAGCGTCGTACCGGACTGCACGCACAGCAGCACCTCATGGGCGTGGCTGTCCTCATGGCGCGTGTAGTGCAGGTCGTTCGTCGCGACGAGCGGGGCGTCGATGACCTTCGCGAGCCGGATCAGGTCCTTGAGGACTCGCCTCTCGATCTCGAGCCCATGGTCCATGAGCTCGACGTAGAAGTACTCCTTGCCGAACATGTCCTGCAGCTCACCGGCGGCGCGCACGGCCTCGTCCCACTGGCCGAGCCGGAGCCGCGTCTGGACCTCGCTCGACGGGCAGCCCGAGAATGCGATCACGCCCTCGGAGTACCGGCTGAGCAGATCCCGATCCATGCGGGGCCACTTCGCCATCTGGCCCTCGAGCGACGCGAGGGACCCCATCCGGAAGAGGTTGTGCATCCCCTCGGTCGTCCGGGACAGGAGAGTCATGTGCGTGTAGGCGCCGCGCGCGGAGACGTCGTCCGCGGACTGGTGCGCCTCGCCCCACTTGACCCGCGTCTGGTCGAACCTGCTCGTGCCGGGGGTGAGGTAGGCCTCGATGCCGATGATCGGCTTGATGCCGTGCGCACGGGCCCGTGACCAGAAGTCGTACGCCCCGAAGAGATAGCCGTGATCGGTGATCGCCATGGCCTTCTGACCGAGCCGCTCCGCCTCGGTGAGGAGCTCGTCGATCCTCGCCGCGCCGTCGAGCATCGAGTACTCGGTGTGCGCGTGGAGGTGGACGAAGTCGGAGCCTCCGGACGATGCCATGACCGTCAGTCTAGGTCGCCGCCACCCACACCCTCGGCCGACCGGTCCTCCCCGTAGGTGGCCCGGAGCGTGGCGAGGGCCGCTGCCAGATCCTCCGGGTAGACGCTCGTGACCTCGAGCCACTCACCGCTCGCCGGGTGCGCGAACCCGAGTCGCACGGCGTGCAACCATTGCCGCGTCAGGCCCGTTCGCGCCGCCAGGGTGGGGTCGGCACCGTAGGTGAGGTCCCCGACGCACGGGTGGTGCAGCGCAGCGAAGTGCACGCGGATCTGGTGCGTGCGGCCGGTCTCGAGGTGCACCTCGACGAGAGAGGCGCCGGGCAGCATCTCGAGCACCTCGTAGTGCGTGACCGACGGCTTGCCACCGGCGACCACCGCGAACTTGTACTCCGCCGACGGGTGGCGCCCGATGGGTGCATCGATGGTGCCGGTCGTCGGTTCGGGGTGCCCCTGCACGAGCGCGTGGTACACCTTCTCGACGGTGCGGTCCTTGAACGCACGCTTGAGGACGCTGTACGCGTGCTCGCTCTTGGCAACGACCATCAGGCCCGACGTCCCGACGTCGAGACGGTGGACGATGCCCTGCCGCTCCGCCGCGCCCGACGTCGAGATCCGGTATCCGGCGGCGGCCAGCGCGCCGACCACCGTGGGTCCGGTCCAGCCCGGTGACGGGTGCGCGGCGACCCCCACGGGCTTGTCGACCACCACCACGTCGTCGTCGTCGTGGAGGACTCGCATCCCCGGAACCGGCTCGGGCACCACCGCCACGATGCGCGGTGCCGTGAGAGTCACCTCGAGCCACGCGCCAGGGACGAGCCGGTCCGACTTCCCGACCACGTGCCCGTCGACCAGGACGTCGCCGGTCTCGGCCAGCTCCGCCGCGCGTGTCCGCGACACCCCGAGGAGACGCGAGAGGCCCGTGTCCACGCGCTCGCCCCCGAGTCCGTCAGGAACGGGCAACGCCCGCAGCTCGGACATCCGCTCAGGCATCCGCAGGATCGCTCGTGGTGTTCCCCGCCGCACCGCGGGCGTCGCTCTCCGGAGCTGCACCACCACCGGCGTCGGAACCAGCGACGGCAGCATCGGGTGCACGGTGATCGTCGTCCGCACCCGCAGCTCGCGCACGCGCCGGCTCGAGGGTGCCGTCGATCCGGATGCCCCGCATCGACAGGAGCACGATCACCACGGCGGCGACCACGATCGCGACATCGGCGACGTTGCCGACGAACACGTGCGCGTAGGCGATGAAGTCGACGACCTCACCCCGGCCGAAGCTCGGCTCGCGGAACAACCGGTCGATGAGGTTGCCGAGAGCCCCGCCGAGCAGAAGTCCGAGCGCGACCGCCCAGCCCGTCGAGCCGATCCGGCGCGACGCCCGCACGATCACGACGGCGACGGCGACGGCGACCACCGTGAGCAGCCAGGTCATCCCGGTCGCGATCGACAGCGCGGCCCCCGGGTTGTACACCAGCGACAGCCCGAGCAACGCGCCGATCACCGGGGTGCGCTCACCCGGGACCAGCGAGGCGACCGCCCAGGCCTTCGCCACCTGGTCGATGATCAGGACGACAACCGTCAGGCCGGTGAGCAGCGCCATCAGTCGTCGTCGGTGGGCCGTCGAGGTCGGTGCCGCAGCGTGCTGCGGCGCAGACGACGTCGTCAGCTCGTCAGTGTTCGTCACAGGCTCAGGCGTCGTCGACATCGGGGAGAAGTCTCCCATGGCTCGAGGTCAGCGACGTTCCTCGCGCTGCTTGCACGTCACGCAGAGCGTGGCCCGAGGAAACGCGAGCACGCGCGCCTTGCCGATCGGGTCACCGCACGACTCGCACGTCGCGAAGCTCCCGTCGCTCACCCGACCGAGTGCGTGCGTG
>DATKTF010000357.1:0-3478 GCA_035531255.1 Cellulomonadaceae bacterium | reverse complement strand
GCGCGATGCCCGTCCACTCGTCGATGCTCGAGATCTCCGAGCTCATCTACTCGACCTGCAAGGCCTACCTCATCCAGCAGGGTCGGTTCCTGCTCATGCTCTGGGTGTCGATCGCGGTCGTGATCGTCGCCTACTACGGGTTCCTCGTGGGCTTCCCATGGGGCAGGGTCGCGATCGTCATCGCGTTCAGCCTCGTCGGGATGGCCGGCTCGTACTCGGTCGCGTGGTACGGGATCCGGGTCAACACGTTCGCGAACTCGCGCGTCGCGTTCGCGTCGCTGCGCGGCAAGCCGTTGCCGATGCACCGCATCCCGATGAAGTCCGGCATGTCGATCGGGATGGTGCTGATCAGCATCGAGCTGATCATGATGCTGATCATCCTGCTGTTCCTCCCCCGGGACCTCGCCGGGGCGTGCTTCATCGGGTTCGCGATCGGCGAGTCCCTGGGCGCGTCGGTGCTGCGCATCGCGGGCGGCATCTTCACGAAGATCGCCGACATCGGCGCGGACCTCATGAAGATCGCGTTCAAGATCAAGGAGGACGACGCCCGCAACCCCGGCGTGATCGCGGACTGCACCGGCGACAACGCGGGCGACTCGGTCGGCCCGAGCGCCGACGGCTTCGAGACCTACGGCGTCACCGGCGTCGCGCTCATCACGTTCGTGCTGCTCGCGGTGCACGACCCCGCGATCCAGGCGAGCCTGCTCGTCTGGATCTTCGCCGTCCGCGTGGCCATGCTCATCGCCTCGGCGGTGTCGTACCTGGCGAACGACCTGTGGACCAGGTCCCGCTACGCGGACGTCGACCGCTTCAACTTCGAGGAGCCGCTCAGCTCGCTCGTGTGGATCACCTCGGCGGTGTGCGTCGTCACCACGTTCGTGACGACCTACGCGGTGCTGGGCCAGTCGCTCGAGAACGGCCTGTGGTGGAAGCTCGCCACGATCATCTCCTTCGGCACGATCGCCGGTGCGATCATCCCCGAGCTCGTCAAGGTCTTCACCTCGACGCACAGCAAGCACGTCCGCGAGGTCGTCAAGAGCTCGCGCCAGGGCGGTGCCTCGCTCAACATCCTCTCCGGCCTGGTCGCGGGGAACATGTCCGCCTACTGGCTCGGCATGGCGATCGTCAGCCTCATGGGCGGCGCCTTCCTCATGAGCGGGCTCGGGCTCGACGCGCTGATGATCGCCCCCGCGGTGTTCGCGTTCGGCCTCGTGGCGTTCGGCTTCCTCGGCATGGGACCGGTCACGATCGCGGTGGACTCGTACGGCCCTGTCACCGACAACGCCCAGAGCGTCTACGAGCTGTCCCTGATCGAGGACGTCGAGGGCATCGAGGAGGAGCTCGAGCGGGACCACGGCTTCACCCCCGAGTGGACCAAGGGCAAGCAGATGCTCGAGGAGAACGACGGCGCAGGCAACACGTTCAAGGCGACCGCCAAGCCGGTGCTGATCGGCACGGCGGTGGTCGGCGCGACGACGATGATCTTCTCGATCATCATGAGCCTGACGAACGGGCTCACCACAGGCATGGAGAACCTCTCCCTGCTGCACGCCCCGCTGCTCCTCGGGCTCATCACCGGAGGCGCGGTGATCTTCTGGTTCACCGGTGCCTCGATCCAGGCGGTCACGACCGGGGCCTACCGCGCGGTCGAGTTCATCAAGAACACGATCAAGCTCGACGGCGAGACGAAGGCCAGCGAGGCCGACTCGCGCCGTGTCGTGGAGATCTGCACGCAGTACGCCCAGCAGGGCATGCTCAACATGTTCCTGGGCGTGTTCTTCGCGACCCTCGCGTTCGCGTTCGTCGAGCCGTACTTCTTCATCGGCTACCTGATCTCGATCGCGATCTTCGGCCTCTACCAGGCGATCTTCATGGCCAACGCGGGTGGCGCGTGGGACAACGCCAAGAAGATCGTCGAGGTCGACCTCCACGCGAAGGGCACGGCCCTGCACGACGCGACGATCGTCGGCGACACCGTCGGCGACCCGTACAAGGACACGTCCTCGGTGGCCCTCAACCCGGTCATCAAGTTCACGACGCTGTTCGGGCTCCTCGCCGTGGAGCTGGCGGTCAGCCTGACCGACCGCGGAGACCACACGCTCGTCGTCATCCTCGCCGCGGTGTTCTTCCTGGTGTCGGCGTTCTTCGTGCGCCGGTCCTTCTACGGCATGCGGATCCGCACCACTCTCGAGGACACCGGCATGGATGCCGAGGTGCACCGTCTGCCCGACGGGGGCGGTACGACCGCGTCCGACGCGTCGCGTCGGGATACCGAGCTGACGCAGTCAGGAGTGGGTGACGAACGATGAAGGTCGCGATCCAGTACGCAGCGGCGCTGGTCGACTCGGACGGGCACGTGGCCGGCCACGACGCAGGTGCGACCCTGGTCCGGCGTCTGCTCCGGGTGTTCCCCGGTGCGGAGCTGATCGGCCCCGGACCGCGCCACTGCGCCGGGTTCAACATGATCCCGCTCGAGTTCGTGGACGGCGACGACACGGTCGTCATCGCCATGGACGTGGTCGACTCCCTGAGCACCTGGCGCACGCTCAAGGAGAACTGCGACGAGCCGAAGATCATGAACTTCATCTGGTGGAACACGTCGCAGTACACCCACCCGGTCGAGAGAGCCGCCCTCGCGCTCTCGTGCGCCCTGTTCCCGACCTTCGCCAACTCCGAGCGCACGGCCATCGAGGTCCGTGAGATCGTCTCGAGCTGGACGATCTCACCGATCGCCGAGAAGGCCAAGATCGCCTGGGTCAACCTGGGGATCCGGCTCGAGCACGTGCGTCCCCGCCACGAGCCGGCCGTACCCGTCGTGCTCTACCCGGCGATCTACCTGTCCGAGCGCAAGCAGCCGAAGCTGTTCTTCGACGTCGTCGAACGCGTCGTCAAGCGCACGCCGATCAAGGTCGAGGCGCGCCTGCACGAGTCGCACCTCATCTCCGAGTGGGCCATGGCCCTGTCCCGCAAGGACTGGACGTGGGTCGGCCCGCTCACCGCGAGCCGCGAGGACTACTGGGAGGCCCTCGCCCGGACCACGGCGTTCCTCGCGACGGCGACCGAGGAGTCGTACGGCCTCGAGTACATCGAAGCCCTGGTCGCCGGTGCGGTCGGGGTGTTCCCCGACCGTCCGTGGGTGCGCGCGATCCTGCCACCCGGCTACCCGTTCCTCTACACGACGCCGGCAGAGGCCGAGGCGATGCTCTACCGGGCCGTGACCGACACCGCGGCGTGCCGTCGCGAGCTCGACGAGGCCGCGGGCGGCGACTTCGCCCAGTGGCTGCGCGCCCGCCACGACGACGACCAGTTCGAGAAGGCGATCGCCGAACGCGTGACCGAGTGGTTCGGCGTCTGACACCAGGAGACGGAACGCGCCTGCCCGCCGAGCACGACGCTCGGCGGGCAGGCGCGTTCCTGTGACGAGAGCGGCTACTTGGTGTATCCCTCCAGCTTGTTCGCGGCGATCACGTAGTCGTTG
>DATKTF010000356.1:0-10778 GCA_035531255.1 Cellulomonadaceae bacterium | reverse complement strand
TGCTCGCCGAGGAGCTTCCCGGGTGGCGCGCAGAACGTCCCACCGGTGGGCTGTCCCTGTGGGCCGACCTCGGCGCGCCGGTCTCCTCAGCGCTTGCCGCACTGGCACCACGCCATGGTGTCCGGGTCGTCGCCGGTCCGGCGTTCGGCGTCGACGGGAGCTTCGAGCAGTTCCTCCGCGTGCCGTTCACGGAGGCACCCGAGGCGCTCACCCGCGCGGTGCGCGGACTGGCCGCCGCGTGGACGGCGATCGACCCGTCGACGGGGAGCGACGTCCCCGACCGGACCCGGGCGTTCGTCTAGTCGCGCTCGACAGGAGGGACAACCAGGGCCGGCGCCGCGGCGACACCGCCGTTCAGCAGCCGGGCCGATCGCACACCCTGTGCAGAGAGATCGCGCCACACCTCGCCGATCCACTCCTCGGCGTCGTACTGGTTCGCGAAGGCCGGGCTGACCGGGCGGTCCAGCGCCGCGCCGTCGCCTCCGTCGAACGCCCACTCCCACTGCGGACGAATCACAGCGCGACCTCGGCGCGGTTGCGGCTCTCGCGTCGGAGCGCATCGTCGGCCAGCCCCCGGTTGAGCCGTGAGGCCCAGAACGGACCGCGGTACGCGAAGCCCGTGTAGCCCTGCACAAGGGTCGCCCCGACGGCAAGGTACTCCCGGGCATCCGGCAGTGTCGTGATACCACCGACCCCGATGATCACCGGCTCCGGACCGAGCCGGGACCGCAACCGCGCGACGACGTCCAGACCGCGGGCCAGCAGCGGAGGTCCGGACAACCCGCCCGGACCGAGATCGTGCGCGATCGTGGTGTTGACGGCGACGATGCCGTCCAGGCCGAGCTCGAGCGCGAGGTCGGCCACCGCGTCGACGTCGTCGTCGGAAAGATCGGGCGCGATCTTGACGAGGAGCGGGACGCGGCCCGTACCCGCCGTGGCCCCGTCGGCGGCGTCGCGGACCGCGACGAGGATCGGACGCAACGCGTCGACCGACTGAAGGTCACGGAGACCGGGGGTGTTCGGCGACGAGACGTTGACGACGAGATAGTCCGCATAGGGGGCGAGCAGAGCCGCGCTCGTCGCGTAGTCGCCCGGCGCCTCCGCCGCAGGGGTCACCTTCGTCTTCCCGATGTTGACCCCCACGACCATCGCGCGCCCGCGCGGGGTGGCCCGCAGGTGGCGCAGCCGCTCGGCGACCGTGGCGGCACCCTCGTTGTTGAAGCCCATCCGGTTGCGTATCGCGTGCTGGTCGAGCACGCGCCACAGTCGCGGCTTCTCATTCCCCGGCTGCGCGTGAGCTGTGACGGTGCCGATCTCCACGAACCCGAAGCCGAGCATCGTCAGACCCTCGACGGCCTCGGCGTTCTTGTCGAAGCCGGCCGCGACACCGAACGGGGCGGGGAACCGCAGGCCGAGCGCGTCGACACCGCCACGCGGATCGCTCGTGAAGACCCGGGAGAGCAACCGTGCGAGCACCGGCGTGCGCCCCGCCGCCCGGATCGCTCGGAACGCGAGCTCGTGCGCCCTCTCGGGATCGACGCGTCTCAGGACGAGGGAGAAGAGGAGCCGGTACACGCGCCCCAACCTAGCGGGCTCGGCAGCCCCGCGGGGTCAGGGCGAGGCGACCTGCACGGGGACCGGCCGGGTCCGCCGCAGCCAGAGCAGGCCGAGCACCGGCAGGACGAGCGGGACGTAGCCGTACCCCTGTCCGAAGACGGACCAGACCGTCGCCTGGGGGAAGTCCTGCGGCGAGAGCACCGACAGCGTGCCGACCGCCAGGACTCCCACGAGCTCGAGGCTGCACGCCGACCACGCGACCCGCCTGGCGAGCGAACCGCCCCGGGCCAGCGCGAACGTGGCCGCGACGTACACGACGGCGGAGAGCGCCGACAGCAGGTAGGCGAGCGGGGCCTCGGAGAGCTTGGTCGCGATCTGGAAGCCTGCGCGAGCCGTGGCGGCGAGCGCGAACACGCCATAGACGGCGACGAGCACCCGCCCCGGGCCCGAGGAGGTCGACGGCACGTCGTGCGGTGTCGGCGCCGATACACCTGCGCCCGGTCCACCCGCCGGCTGCGTCTCGGCCGCCGGACGCTCGTGCGGTTCGATCGGCTCGGTCATGAGATCCCCCAGGTCTGCAGCATCCGCCATTGCATGAAAGCCACCGTCACCGCCGCGACGAGCAGCACCACCGAGCTCCACCGGGTCCGCTCCGCGAACGCCCAGGCTCCCGCCAGCGGAAGGATGAGCAGGCTCGCCACCGCATAGCCCCAGAACGTGCCGTGCTCCACGGGTCCCGGACCGCGCGACCCCACGACGATCGCCACCACGAGCTGGACGAGCAGCGCGGCCTCGACGACGGTCGCCCCCCAGAGCTGGTTCAGCACGACGGCCCGGTCGCGGACGGCCCACAGCGCGGCCCAGCCTGCGAGAGCGGTCGCCAGTACCACGACGACGAGAGCGAGAGGCAGGATCACGGGCCTGAGGCTACCGTGCTCCCCGGACTAGGATCTGGACGTGCCTCGACTGACGCTGACCTCCGCTGACCCCGCCCGCCTCACGACCGACGCCGTCGTCGTCGCCATCGCCCGAACGCCGGACGGGCCCGTGCTCGTCGCAGGCGACGCGCTGCCGACCGCGCTCCGCACGGCACTGACCGAGGTCCTGGCGTCCGGTGCAGCGACCCTTGGCATCACCGGGGCGGCGGACGAGGTCCGCAAGGTCCCGTCAGCCGGCTCCGTGGCGGCGCCCGTCGTCGTGCTCACCGGGCTCGGAGACCTGGTCGAGACCTGGGCGCCCGAGCCGCTGCGGCGCGCCGCGGGCTCGGCGACCCGCGAGCTCGGCGGTACCGGATCGATTGCGCTCGCCCTCCCGAGCAGCGACCTCGTCCAGCTCTCGGCGGTGATCGAGGGAGCCCTGCTCGGTGCGTACGCGTACACCCGGTACCGGGCGACGGACGCGGCAGCCAAGGCGGCGGCGGTCGGCCAGATCGAGGTCGTGACGCCGCTCGCGAAGGACAAGGCGGCCAAGGCCGCGCTCGCACGTGCGGAGATCCTGGCAGACGCGGTGCACGCCACGCGCGACCTGATCAACACCGCGCCCAACGACCTGTACCCGGCAGCGTTCGCGGACCTCGCGAAGGAGGCGGCCAAGGGGACCGGCATCAAGGTCACCGTCCTCGACGAGAAGGCCCTCGCGGCAGGCGGCTACGGCGGCCTGATCGGGGTCGGTCAGGGGTCGGTCCGCGGTCCACGCCTGGTGAAGGTCGCCTACTCCCCGTCGCGCCCGACGGCCAAGGTCGCGCTCGTCGGCAAGGGCATCACGTTCGACTCGGGCGGCATCTCGATCAAGCCGGCCGCAGGCATGGAGGCGATGAAGTCGGACATGTCCGGAGCGGCCGCCGTGCTCCACACGGTCGTCGCGGCCGCGCGTCTCGGCCTCCCGGTCGCGGTGACCGGCTGGCTCTGCCTTGCCGAGAACATGCCGTCGGGTTCCGCCCAGCGCCCGAGCGACGTCATCACGATCCGCGGCGGGACGACGGTGGAGGTCCTCAACACCGACGCCGAGGGTCGTCTGGTCCTGGCCGACGGGCTCGTCGCCGCGATCGAGGAGAAGCCCGACGTCGTCCTCGACATCGCCACCCTCACGGGAGCCCAGGTGGTCGCCCTCGGTCACCGGGTCTCCGCCGTCATGGGCACGGACGCGGTGCGGGACGAGGTCGTCTCCGCGGCGGGCGCGGCGGGCGAGCAGTTCTGGCCGATGCCGCTCCCGGAGGAGCTGCGCGCCGGGCTCGCCTCGAAGGTCGCCGACATCGCGAACATCGGGGAGCGCTGGGGCGGGATGCTCTCCGCCGGGGTGTTCCTTCAGGAGTTCGTCGGGACGACACCCTGGGCCCACCTCGACGTCGCCGGCCCGGCCTTCAACGAGAAGACCGCCCACGGCTACACACCGGTCGGCGGCACCGGTGTCGGTGTGCGGACGATGCTCGCCGTGATCGAGTCGCGCGCCTCCGCACACTGATCGGCATCGGCGGCTCGCGCGTGGCTCAGGGGAGCTCTCGTCGGTGCGACGCGTCGCGCGACCGGAGCGTCTCGCGCGGAACGCGCGACACGTCGCGATCGCGAGACCGCTGGCGGGAGTTCCAGTCGCGCATGCGCTGCGGGTAGCCCGTGCGGTGGACGTAGTACACGGGTACGCCGAGGGCCTCGGCGACCTCGCGCGCCGTCGCGGGATCGGGCACCCGGCGCCGTGTCCACTCGCCGGTGCCCGCGATCAGCATGAGGGTCATCGGTGTGTCGTTCGTGCGCGGCTCGACGTAGGCCTCGACGCCTCGCCTGGTGCTCACGAACTCCTGAAAATGGGCCAACGTCGCCTGCTGCGCCGCGCGCGACGACGGCGCCGCCTCGGTCCGGCGGGAGCGTCGCCGCATCACGCGTGAGAACAGACCCATGGCCGCAGGGTAGCGGCCCGACCTGTTCGCGACGTAGGAAAGCCACCGGTGCAGGCGACACGGAGCCGGCTCACGACGCACGCATCGGTGGGCCGGACGCGCCAAATACATGGGATGACTGTTCGCAGCGTCACACCTGGTCGGGGCCCCGCTGGTTCGTCCGAGTGACATGAGGGTGACAAGATGGTCGGCGAGCACACCCGACACCACACCTCTCGCCTGAGGAGTTGCACGTGGCCGACACGAACGGCACCGCTTTCGACATCGTCGTCCTGGGCGGAGGGAGTGGTGGCTATGCGGCCGCTCTCCGCGGCGCCCAGCTCGGCCTCTCCGTCGCCCTGATCGAGTCCGGCAAGATCGGCGGAACCTGCCTCCACCGCGGGTGCATCCCGACGAAGGCGCTGCTGCACGCAGCGGAGATCGCCGACAGCACGCGGGAGAGCGAGCAGTTCGGCGTCCGCGCGACGCTCGAGGGCATCGACATGCCCGCCGTCAACCAGTACAAGGACGCGGTCGTCGCGCGCCTGTACAAGGGACTGCAGGGGCTCATCAAGTCTCGCAAGATCACGGTCATCGAGGGCCACGGCCGACTGGTCGGCCCCGACACGATCGAGGTGGACGGCCAGCGCTACACGGGCCGGAACATCGTGCTCGGCACCGGCTCGTACGCCAGGTCGTTGCCCGGGCTCGAGATCGGTGGCCGTGTCATCACCTCCGACCAGGCCCTTCAGCTCGACTGGATCCCGTCGTCCGTGATCGTGCTCGGTGGCGGCGTCATCGGTTCCGAGTTCGCGAGCGTCTGGAAGTCCTTCGGAGTCGACGTCACGATCATCGAGGCTCTCCCCCACCTCGTCCCGAACGAGGACGAGGCCCTGAGCAAGGCGTTCGAGCGCGCCTACCGCAAGCGCGGGATCGCGTTCAACCTCGGGGTCCGGTTCGCGGGCGTCACCCAGGACGACAACGGCGTGCACGTGTCCCTCGAGGACGGCACGACCTTCGACGCGGATCTGCTCCTGGTCGCCGTCGGGCGCGGACCGAGCACCGCGGGCCTCGGGTACGAGGAGCAGGGGATCACCCTCGATCGCGGTTTCGTGATCACCGACGAGCGCCTGCACACGGGCGTCGGGAACATCTATGCGGTGGGCGACATCGTGCCCGGCCTGCAGCTCGCGCACCGCGGGTTCGCCCAGGGCATCTTCGTCGCCGAGGAGATCGCCGGTCTCGCACCCCAGGCGATCGTCGAGTCGGGGATCCCCCGGGTCACCTACTCGGACCCCGAGGTCGCGTCGGTCGGCCTCACGGAGACCAAGGCCAAGGAGACGTTCGGCGAGGACGCCGTCGAGACCCTCGAGTACAACCTCGGGGGGAACGGCAAGAGCCAGATCCTCGCGACGGCCGGTTTCGTCAAGCTCGTCCGCCAGAAGAACGGACCGGTCGTCGGCGTGCACATGATCGGCGCACGCGTCGGTGAGCTCATCGGCGAGGGCCAGCTGATCGTCAACTGGGAGGCCTATCCCGAGGACGTCGCCTCGCTCGTGCACGCACACCCGACACAGAACGAGGCACTCGGCGAGGCACATCTCGCCCTCGCCGGCAAGCCCCTGCACGCCCACAACTGACCCCGGGACCACAACCCCCTGATTCGTGAGGAGGCACGAGGTCATGTCTGACTCCGTGCAGATGCCGGCCCTCGGCGAGAGCGTCACCGAGGGCACCGTCACCCGTTGGCTCAAGGCCGTCGGCGACACCGTCGCCGTCGACGAACCCTTGCTCGAGGTGTCGACCGACAAGGTCGACACCGAGATCCCGTCCCCGTTCGCCGGGGTGCTCGAGCAGATCCTCGTCCAGGAGGACGAGACGGTCGTCGTCGGCACGGCGCTGGCGCTGATCGGCTCGGGCGAGGGCGCGGCGACAGCCGTTGCCGAGGTCCCCGCACCTGCGGCGGAGGAGCAGGCCACCGTGGCCGCGGCACCCGCGCCCGTCGCGGAGGCACCCGCGCCCGTCGCCGAAGCACCCGCACCGCCGGCGGAGAGCCCGACGCCCGCCGCTGCAGCACCAGCCTCAGCGACCGGTGAGCAGGTCGCGATGCCGGCCCTCGGCGAGAGTGTCACCGAGGGCACCGTGACTCGGTGGCTGAAGGCCGTCGGTGACGACGTCGCGATGGACGAGCCTCTCCTCGAGGTCTCCACCGACAAGGTCGACACCGAGATCCCGTCCCCGTTCGCCGGCACGCTCCTGCAGATCCTCGTCCAGGAGGACGAGACCGTCAGCGTCGGCACGGCGCTCGCGGTCATCGGCTCGGGTGCCGCGACCGCGGCTCCCGTCCCTGCCGCGCCGGCACCCGCGGTGCCTATGTCTGCACCGCCGGCTCCGGTACCCGCCACGCCGGCACCGGCACCGGCGACTCCCGCCCCTGAGCCCGCACCGGTGCCCGCCGTCGCCGCACCGGCACCCGCCGGCGCCATCAACGCGATCGCGTACCTCACACCGCTCGTCCGCAAGCTTGCAGCCGAGAAGGGCGTGGACGTCACCACGCTGACCGGTACCGGGGTCGGCGGCCGGATCCGGAAGGAAGACGTCCTCGAGGCAGCGGCGACGGCCGAGGCCGCGAGGGTTGCCGCCGCGGTAGCGGCGGCGCCGACGGCACCTGCATCGCCCTCCCCGACGAAGCCCGCCGTGCTTGCCGTGTCTCCGCTCCGAGGGACCACGGAGAAGATGTCGAGGCTCCGCAAGATCGTGGCCGAGCGGATGGTCGAGTCGCTCCAGTCCGCCGCCCAGCTCACGACCGTCGTGGAGGTGGACGTCACGAAGGTGGCCCGGCTCCGGGCTCGTGCGAAGACCGAGTTCCAGGCCCGCGAGGGTGTGAACCTCACGTTCCTGCCCTTCTTCGCCCTCGCCGCTGTCGAGGCCCTCAAGATCTACCCCAAGATCAACGCCAGCATCGACGGCGACCAGATCGTCTACCACGGGTCCGAGAACCTCGGCATCGCGGTCGACACGCAGCGCGGGCTCGTCGTGCCGGTGATCAAGGACGCCGGAGACCTCAACCTCGCCGGCCTCGCCCGCAAGATCGCCGATCTGGCGGGCCGGACCCGCAACAACAAGGTCGGACCGGACGACCTCACCGGCGGCACCTTCACGATCACGAACACCGGCTCCGGCGGGGCGCTGCTGGACACCCCGATCGTGGCGCTTCCCCAGGTGGCGATCCTCGGCACCGGGACGATCGTCAAGCGCCCGGTCGTCGTGAAGGACGTGGACGGTGGCGAGGTCATCGCGATCCGCTCGATGATCTACCTGTCGCTCTCCTACGACCACCGTCTGGTGGACGGCGCCGACGCGGCTCGCTACCTGACGACCATCAAGAACCGGATCGAAGAGGGGGCGTTCGAGTCCGAGCTCGGCCTCTGACGCGACGCGCCGCGAGACACGGTGCCCGACCGGTGAGCGATCACCGGTCGGGCATCGTCGTCCCCGGCCGTCGCCGGTCCCCCGGCACCTGCCGCCACGCTGCACGACGGGGCCCGTGACATAGGTTGACCTCATGGACGTCGTCATCGCGGGTTCGCACGGATTGATCGGCCGGGCGCTCGTCGAGCACCTGACCGCGTCGGGCCACCAGGTCGTCCGGCTCGTCCGTCGACCGACGGAACGCACCGACGAGCTCGAGTGGGACCCGATGACGGGCCGCCTCACGGCAGCCGCGCTGTCCGGAGCGGACGCGGTGGTCAACCTGGCCGGGGCCGGTGTCGGCGACCACCGTCTGACGTCGGCGTACAAGCACACCGTGCTCGTGTCCAGGACGAGCACGACGTCGTTGCTCGCGCGCACCATGGCGGCTGCCGCATCACCGCCTCGTGCGCTGCTGCAGGGCTCTGCCGTCGGAGCGTACGGCGAGACCGGATCGCACGAGGTCGACGAGACCGGTCCACGGGGCCGGACGTTCCTCGCCTCGGTGGTGCGCGAGTGGGAGGCGTCCACCGATGCCGCCAGCGACGCCGGGATCCGTGTCGCCCACCTCCGGACCGGCATCGTCCTGTCCCCGCGCGGTGGCGCCCTCGCCCGGATGCTTCCGCTGCTGCGGGCCGGCATCGGCGGCAGGCTCGGCAACGGCCGCCAGTTCTGGAGCTGGATCACCCTCGAGGACGAGGTCCGGGCGATCACCCACCTGCTGACGTCTTCGGTGCAGGGGGCCGTGAACGTGACGGCACCCCATCCCGCCGACAACGCCCACGTCACCCGGGCCCTGGCGCGAGAGCTCCATCGCCCGGCCGTCGTCGCCGTCCCCGCTGTCGCCCTGAGGATCGCACTCGGTGAGTTCTCGCACGAGGTCCTCGGGTCGATCCGCGCCGTCCCGCACGTCCTCACCGCGGACGGGTTCACGTTCCACCACCCGACGATCGAGGACGCCGCGCGCTGGGTCGTTGCGCAACGGACCGCTCGCCGCTGATCCGCTCTCACCCCACCGCCGCGACGTCACTCACGCGCCACCCATGATCCGTGCGTCCCAGGGTCAGTCGCACGGTCTGCGACGGTGTCGCCGGCACGTCGGCGATGACCGTGCCGCCGGGCGCACGACGCGTGTGTGCCGACAGCTCGTACGTCACGTCCACCACGGCCGTCGTCGCGTCGGCTGCCACGACTGCAGCACTGGCCGCACAGGTGAGGCCGTCGACGCTGCCGACAGACCCGGAGAGCCCGACGAGGGTCGCGCGATCCGCTGCATAGGCGGGAGACCCGGGCACGTCGATCTCCGCAAGACGCGCGCTGTCACCGCTGATCAGCACCTGAGCGCGGGCACCGGTGAGGTGCCGCGCCGCGTCCGCCGGATCGACTGGTCCGGGTTCGACCGCTGCTCCGGCGGCTGCGTCCGGTGGCGTGGCCGTGCCTGCTCCGCCGGTGGCGCCGCTCGCCGTCTGTCCCGGATCCGGCGACACCTCACCTCCGACGTGCCGCTCGGGTGAAGCCGCCACCCGAACGTCAGTCCCGTTCGCCAGGCCCTCGAGCCACAGGCCTCCCAGCGTCAGGGTGCACACGCCGAGCACCGTGGCCATCGCGAGGCGAGACGACACCGTCGACCTCGCACGATGCGCCCGGTGAGCGGCACGCGCACCACCGGCGGGGCCCGCCGCGGGGGCGGTCCGTCGGGGTCCGCGCATCGGTGCGGACAGACCACGGGACACGGCGCCGACCGCCCGGGTGATCCCCGCCGCGACTCCGGGAGGAGCAGGCCTGCGACGTGTCGGCAGGACCGCCCGGCAGGTCCGCGCACCGCCGAGGATCTCCGCACGCGCGAGGGCAGCGCCGTCGGGGATGCGGAGCGGCTCGGGTCGAGACGCCGCATGGCACCGTTCTTCGAGGTCGGCCGGCGTCAGCCGCGGCGTGCCGGCGCTGGCACACACCGTTCGGAGCAGTTCGGCCACCGCACCCCCCGAGTCGGTAGCCTCGCCCCCCAGCGCCCACAGCCCGAGGCGGCCCAGCGCATGGACGTCGTCGGCAGGCCGAGGTGCCGTGCCCGCGAGAACGGCCGCCGAGGCGAAACCCGGGGTACCCAGGTCGCCCTCGGCGCCGACCGTTCCCCAGAGATCGATCAGGACCGGCCTGCCCGACGGGTCGATCACGACGTTCGACGGCGCCACGTCCCCGTGCACGAGCCCCGCCCCGTGCAGGGCCGTGAGAGCCCGCGCCACCGCGACCACCACCGTGACGACCTCGCCGGGTGACAGCGTCCCGCGCGCGCCGACGAGCGCGGCGAGCGTCGGGCCGGAGACCTCGTCGATGAGGACGAGCGGTCCACCGACACCGTCGTCCAGCACGTCGAGAACACGGGCGATGTGCGGGTTCTCCACTCCACGCAACGCCGCGAGGTCGGCCGCGCACGCCCCGACCCGACCGGGGCCGACCCGCAGGTCGCGCACCACGGCACGGCCCCCGAGCCCGTCCGAGCGCTGCACTGCCCAGGCGGGCCCGTGCGCGCCCGCACCGAGCCGGCCCGCAGGGACCCAGCCGGCAATGGCGAGACGCGCGACGAGCGCGGCAGGCATGGTGTCAGGAGGCTCGGTCTCGTGAGGCACGGTCACCATTCGTAGCGGCTCGGCGGGCCCGGAGGGCCGTTGTCCACAGGGCAGGCTCGACACGAGTCGCACCGCACCGCCGGCGCCTCGTTCCCGTCAGACGGTTCCGATCCCCACGACGACACGTCCCGCGGACGAGACGCGAGCGGCATCGAGCACCGCGGCCGTCCGCACCGCGTCCCACGGGTCCACGGGCACCGGCCCACCGTCGAGCGCCCAGCTCTCGACCGCCCGGTGGAAGTCGTCGTGGCCTCCAG
>DATKTF010000355.1:0-4397 GCA_035531255.1 Cellulomonadaceae bacterium | reverse complement strand
GCGCCGTCGTCGCCGTCGTCGCCTCACGGCGCCGGACCCGGTGATGCGTGTGGTCGGTGGCTGGTCGGAGGCGCTGGACGCCGCGCGCGACCACGGGAGGCCGCCGCCCCGGCTCGCCACTCGTCGCGAGATCGCGCAGGCGCTCGGCGGGAGCGGCGTCGTGCCGGTGGCTCGTGCGGAGCCGCGGCTGCAGGCGGATCCGGCCGGGCCGGGGGTCTGGCTGGCCCTCGCCGATCGGACGGACGAGGCCGTGTTCGGCGTCCGTCCTCCCGATGACGACGCGGTCGAGGAGCACTGGGCGGACGTCCGGACGACCGTCGCCTCTCTGGGCCAGGGGATGTCCCGGTGGCGACGCCTACGGGCGCGGGTGTCGCTCGCGTCCCTGCGACGCGCCCGATGACGCGCCGGAGCCTCCCGTGCGCGCGTCCTTCCGGGGTGAGCCGTCCTGCGGCCGTCGCGGGTGTCGTGCCGCCGGTTCCACGCGGTGCGGTGGACGAGGACGAGGCGATCGACGGCCGTGGTGGGTGGCTTCCGGTCCGTGGACGTGCTCGACAGCGGCCCGGTGCCTGCGCGTACAGTATCGACCGTGTGCAACGCGCAGCATCTGCTGCTCCTTCGTCGCCGCGGCGAGTCCTTCTAGCCGGACTCTCGCCGCGGTGGTCGGTGTGCCGGCTGATGGATACCGACAGGACCCCGCGAGCGAAGGAACGACGCGATGACCACCAGCGAACGCAACCCCCAGCAGCCCTCCGGCATGCCGGTGCACAAGTACCGCCCCTATCACACGCAGTTCCGCGTCGATCTGCCCGACCGGACCTGGCCGTCGAGGCACGCCGAGACGGCACCGCGCTGGTGCGCGGTCGACCTCCGGGACGGCAACCAGGCGCTGATCGAGCCGATGAACCCGCAGCGCAAGCTCGAGATGTTCGAGCTCCTCGTGCGCATCGGCTTCAAGGAGATCGAGGTCGGGTTCCCGTCCGCCTCGCAGACCGACTTCGACTTCGTGCGGATGCTGATCGAGGAGGACCGCATCCCCGACGACGTCGTCATCCAGGTCCTGACGCAGTCACGTGAGCACCTGATCGAGCGTACCTACGAGGCGATCGCCGGTGCGAAGCAGGCCATCGTGCACCTGTACAACTCGACCTCGACGCTGCAGCGCGAGGTCGTGTTCCGGTCCGACGAGGACGGTGTCGTCGACATCGCGGTCTCGGGGGCCCACCTGTGCAAGAAGTACGAGGAGACGATCCCGGGGACGGACGTCTTCTACGAGTACTCGCCGGAGTCGTTCACCGGGACCGAGCTCGAGTTCGCGGTCCGGGTCTGCAACGCCGTGCTCGACGTCTTCGAGCCGACGCCCGAGCACCCGGTGATCATCAACCTGCCGGCGACCGTCGAGATGGCCACGCCGAACGTCTACGCGGACTCGATCGAGTGGATGAGCCGGCACCTGCACCACCGCGAGGACGTGGTGCTGTCGCTGCACCCGCACAACGACCGGGGCACCGGGGTCGCCGCGGCCGAGCTCGGGTACCTGGCCGGGGCCGACCGCATCGAGGGATGCCTGTTCGGGAACGGCGAACGGACCGGGAACGTCTGCCTGGTGACGCTGGGGATGAACCTGTTCAGCCAGGGCATCGACCCGGAGCTCGACTTCTCGGACATCGACGGCATCCGACGCACCGTCGAGCACTGCAACCAGCTGCCGGTCGGGGAGCGCCACCCCTACGGTGGCGACCTCGTCTTCACGGCGTTCTCCGGGTCGCACCAGGACGCGATCAAGAAGGGCCTCGACGCGATGGGCGTCGCCGCGGCGGCGGCGGGCAGCACGGTCGACGACCTCGTGTGGGCGGTCCCGTACCTGCCGATCGACCCGAAGGACGTCGGGCGCAGCTACGAGGCGATCATCCGGGTCAACTCGCAGTCGGGCAAGGGCGGGATCTCGTACCTCATGAAGTCCGAGCGTGACCTCGACCTCCCGCGCCGGCTGCAGATCGAGTTCTCGCACGTGGTGCAGAAGCACACCGACACGTTCGGCTCCGAGGTCACCGCGGACGACCTCTGGTCGATCTTCTCCGACGAGTACCTTCCGGCGGTCCCGGGCGGGCGGCTTGAGCCGTGGGGGCGGTTCGCCCTGCGGGGGACGCGGGTCGAGAGCACGACGGACGGCGCGGACTCCCTGGCCGTGGACCTGGTCGATGCGGGTGTCCCGCGGACGCTGCACGGGACCGGCAACGGGCCGATCGCGGCGTTCGTCGATGCCCTCGGGTCGATCGGGGTCTCCGTCTCCGTCCTGGACTATGCCGAGCACGCGCTCGCCTCCGGCGGGGACGCGACGGCGGCCGCCTACGTCGAGTGCGCCGTGGGTGACTCGACCCTCTGGGGTGTGGGGATCGATCCGTCGATCACGACGGCCTCGCTCAAGGCGATCGTCTCGGCCGTGAACCGTGCGCATCGCTGAGTCCGACCCCCTGCGGGGCCGCGGATGAGACCTGGGGCGGTGGTCATCGCATGACCGCACCGCGCGAGCTCGTGGTCGTCGGCGAGTTCGGTCCGTTCGACGCGCTCGCCGACGACGCCCACGCGGCGTACGTCGGTGGGCGCGCCGAGCAGGCGGTCCACCTCTGCCGGGTCCTGGTGGTGCTCTGTCGCGCGTCGGGTGATCGTCTGACCGAGCGTTACGCCTGGTTCATCGCGGGGCTGGCGCTGTGCGAGCTCGGCCGCTACGACGAGGCACTCGGTGCCGCGGAGAGCCTGATCGCCCTCGCGCCCGGGCGGTACCTGCCGTTCTGGAAGGCGAAGGCGCTCGCGCTCCGGGCGAACGCGAGTGCCGGCCGGGGCGACGCGGCGCGCGCGATCGACGACCTGGCGCACGCGCAGGTGCTGCTCGGCGAGCTGGACGGTCGGTCGTACAACCAGGTCTCGGGCGCGACGATCACGGGTATCGGGCTGCGCAGCATGATGCTCTACGAGGCGAGCGACGACCTCCTGGGCCGTGCCGCGGCCATGGTCGACGGTCGCGGACGGGCGAACGTCCTGAGCGAGTCGCTCCTCACCCATGCCGAGTGGGGCTCGCTCCTGGTACTGGTCGGTGACGACGACGGCGCGGCGCCGCACTTCGTGGCGTGTCTGCACCGGGCGACGCAGATGCGCCACGCGCTCCGCGGCGCGGCGGACGACCCGAGCCTCTCGGCGGTCGCCGAGTGGGGGCGACTCTTCGCGCTCGAGATGCTCGGCGCCCATGGCGCGGTCGCGACGGCGTTCCGGTTGATCGTCGACGACATCCCGCTCGGCCCGCACCGGTCCGAGCGGATCCTGCGCTCTCTCGCGTGCGGCCGGGCACACGTCGCCCTGGGAGACCATCGGCGCGCCCGCGACTTCCTGATGACTGCGCAGGAGGCCGCCGTGCAGACGAACCGGGTGATCTGGTCCTCCCTGGCCGATGTCGCCCTCCAGGAGCTCGACGTGATCGAGCACGGTCCGCACCCGGCGCTCGAGCGCGCGTCCGTGCGCTTCCAGCAGCTGCTCCGGCAGCGGTGGACGGAGCGATCGGCCTGGTTCGACGGGCTGGACGCCCGGGTTCGCGCGTTGCGGCTCGCCACCGAGGCCGAGCGTGCGACGCTGCTCAGCCGGCAGGACCCGCTGACCGGCCTGTACAACCGGCGCGCGCTCGCCGACCGGCTCGCGACCGCGCGCGGCGAGCAGTCCGCCGTGATGGTGGACATCGACCACTTCAAACGCGTCAACGACACCCACTCGCACATCGTCGGCGACCGGGTGATCGTCGCGGTGGGGGAGATCCTGCTGCGCACGGTGCGCATCGAGGACCTGCCGGTGCGATACGGCGGTGACGAGTTCCTCGTCCTGCTCCGACCGGAGGTCGGGGTCGACTCGGCCCGCGCGGCGGAGGTGCTCGCGCAGCGCATCCAGCAGGAGGCTCGCACGTTCGACTGGTCGACGATCGCGCCGGGGCTGCGGTTGTCGCTCTCGGTCGGGGTGGCGTCGACGCGGTCACCGCTCGAGGTGATCTCCGAGGCGGACGCGTCCCTCCGGCTCGCGAAGCAGGCCGGACGCGACCAGATCATCATGCGGGCCCACGGGGTGAGCGACGACCAGTACACGGTGTCCCGCATCCGCGGCTGACGGGTGACCTGATCCGCCGGTGTGCGCGCCTCGGGCGTGGGACCGGCGAGGCGGTGGGCTCGGGGTGGATGATGGGCCGGTGAGCCTCTACCGCGACGAGGCGATCGTGCTGCGGACCCAGAAGCTCGGGGAGGCGGACCGGATCGTCACGCTCCTGACCCGCACCCACGGGAAGGTGCGCGCGGTCGGCAAGGGCGTCCGGCGGACGTCGTCCCGGTTCGGGTCGAGGCTCGAGCCCTTCATGCAGATCGACA
>DATKTF010000354.1:0-2029 GCA_035531255.1 Cellulomonadaceae bacterium | reverse complement strand
CCTCTGCTCCGCCGGTGAGCGCGACGACGACGCGTTCGCGGGTCTCCCAGACCTTGCTGATGTCGTGGTCACCGCGGTACCGGTCCAGCTGCGTCTCGACCTTGTCGGCGAGCCAGAGCAGGGCCAGCTCGCGCAGGGCCGTGAGGTTGCCGATCCGGAAGTAGTTCGCGAGTGCGGCGTCGACCTTCTCCGGCCCGTACACGTTCCCGTGGGCCATCCGGCGGCGAAGCGCTTCGGCAGTCATGTCGACGAGCTCGACCTGCTCGGCAGCGCGCACGACAGCGTCCGGGACGGTCTCGCGCTGTACGACGCCGGTGATCTTCTCCACGACGTCGTTGAGCGACTCCAGGTGCTGGATGTTGAGCGTCGTGATGACGGTGATGCCCGCGGCGAGCATTTCCTCGACGTCCTGCCAGCGCTTCGCGTTCCGACCGCCAGGGACGTTTGTGTGGGCAAGTTCGTCGACGAGCGCCACCTTGGGTCGCCGCGCGAGGACGGCGTCGACGTCCATCTCCTCGAAGACGGTGCCGCGGTAGCCCACGCTCTTGCGCGGCACGACCTCGAGGTCGCCGATCTGCGCCTGGGTGTGCGCCCGGCCATGGGGCTCGACGAACCCGATGACGACGTCGCTGCCGCGCTGGGCGCGTCGGTGACCCTCGTCGAGCATGGCGTAGGTCTTCCCGACGCCCGGTGCGGCGCCGAGGTAGACCCGGAGCTCACCTCGCGGCATTACGGCTGGTCACCCGCTCATCGTCCCGCGGCCAGCTTGAGCAGGGCGAGGTTCAGCTCGAGCACGTTCACGCGAGGCTCGCCGAGGACGCCGAGGGCGCGGCCCTGTACGTGGTTGCGAACCAGTCGCCGTACGGCTTCGGGGTCAAGCCCGCGAGCCTTGGCAACCCGGTCGACCTGCTCGTACGCGTACGCCGGGGAGATGTCAGGGTCGAGGCCGGAGCCGGACGCAGTCAACGCGTCTGGTGGCACGTCCCGGGTCGGGACGCCGTCAGCCGCGGCGACGGCCGCGCGGCGCTGTTTGACGAGCCGGACGAGGTCGGGGTTGTTCGGGCCGAGGTTGGAGGCTCCGGAGGCGAGCGGGTCGTAGCCGCCGGGCCGGACCTGGAACCACTGCGGCAGGGCATCGCCGTCGGCCGTCGTGAAGGGCTGTCCCAGCAGGCTGGACCCGACGGTCTTCCCGTCGTGCTGGAGCAGGGAGCCGTCGGCCCGGCCGGCCATCAGCCGTCCGACGGCGGTGAGCGCCAGCGGGTACAGGACCCCGGTGACGACGGTCAGCACCAGCAGCACGCGCAGCGCGGCCAGGTGTTGTCGCACCGGAGCGGGAAGTGAGGAGGTGCGTGTCATCAGGAGATCCCGGGGATGAGCTGGACGAGGAGGTCGAGCGCCTTGATGCCGACGAACGGCGCGACGAGGCCGCCGAGGCCGTACACCGCCAGGTTGCGGCGCAGCATCTGCGCGGCGGAGCCGGGTCGGTAGCGGACGCCGCGCAGCGCGAGCGGGATCAGCGCCACGATGATGAGGGCGTTGAAGATGACGGCCGACAGGATCGCGGACTGCGCGGAGTGCAGCCGCATGATGTTGAGGCGATCCAGCCCGGCGTACGTGCCGGCGAACATCGCCGGGATGATCGCGAAGTACTTGGCCACGTCGTTGGTGATGGAGAAGGTCGTCAGCGACCCTCGGGTGATGAGCAGCTGCTTGCCGATCTCGACGATCTCGATGAGCTTGGTCGGGTTGCTGTCGAGGTCGACCATGTTCCCGGCCTCCTTGGCGGCGGAGGTGCCGGTGTTCATGGCGACGCCGACGTCGGCCTGGGCGAGCGCCGGTGCGTCGTTGGTGCCGTCGCCGGTCATCGCGACGAGCTTCCCGCCCTCCTGCTCGCGCTTGATGAGCGCCAGCTTGTGCTCGGGGGTCGCCTCGGCGAGGAAGTCGTCGACGCCGGCCTCTTCGGCGATGGCCTTGGCGGTGAGCGGGTTGTCGCCGGTGATCATCACGGTGCGAATGCCCATGGCACGCA
>DATKTF010000353.1:0-2396 GCA_035531255.1 Cellulomonadaceae bacterium | reverse complement strand
GACGGTCGCCAGCCGTGGCTCGTGGTCGATGCCTCGCGTCCGGTCGACGAGATCCAGTCGGAGATCCGCGCGCACGTCGCCGCGGCTCTCGGCCTCGCGCCATGACCGGGACCGTCTGGGACGACCTCGTCGGCCAGGAGCCGGCCGTGCAGGTCCTGCGGCGGGCCGTCGAGGACCCGGCCGCGATGACGCACGCGTGGCTGATCACCGGCCCACCCGGATCGGGCCGGTCGAACGCCGCGCGGGCCTTCGCGGCGGCGCTGCAGGACCCGAGCGGCGACCTCGCGTCGCACGCGTGCGCGACGGCGTTGGCCGGAACGCATCCCGACGTGACGATCGTCGCCACGGAGGGCGTCGTCATCCGTGCCGAGGTCGCCAGACCCCTGGTCGAGCTCGCCCAGCGTTCGCCGTCCGAGGGGCGGTGGCGCGTGATCATCGTCGAGGACGCCGACCGCCTGAACGAGACCTCGGGCAACGTGCTCCTCAAGGCGATCGAGGAGCCGCCGCCGCGGACGGTGTGGGTGCTGTGCGCCCCGAGCCCGCAGGACGTCCTGGTCACGATCCGCTCGCGCAGCCGCTCGGTCCCGCTGCGGGTGCCGCCGGTCGAGGCGGTCGCGGAGCTGCTCGTGCGCCGGGAAGGTGTCGAACCGGGTCTGGCGCTGATCGCGGCCCGGGCCGCGCAGAGCCACATCGGCATCGCGCGGCGCCTTGCCCGGGACCCGGAGGCGCGGGCCCGCAGGTCGAGGGTCCTCGCGCTGGCGACCTCGGTGCGCGGGGTGGGTGACGCGGTGCTCGCCGCCGGGGAGCTGGTCGAGGTGTCGCAGGCCGAGGCGAAGGCGGCGACCGAGCACCGGGACGCGGCGGAACGGACGGCGCTGCTGCGGTCGATGGGTGCCGAGGGGTCGGCGACCCTGCCACCGGCGCTGCGGTCCCAGGTGCGCCAGCTCGAGGAGGAGCAGAAGCGCCGGGCGACGCGCTCGCAGCGGGACGTCCTCGACCGCGCGATGGTCGACCTGCTGTCGTTCTACCGGGACGTGCTCGTGGTCCAGCTGGGCGCCGGGATCGCCGTCGTCAACGCCGAGCACGAGGACCAGGTGCGGGCCGTGGCCGCGGGCAGCCGACCCGAGCAGACGGTGCACCGGATGGACGCGATCGGCCTGGCGCGCACGCGGCTGTCGGGCAACGTCGCCCCGTTGCTGGCTGTCGAGGCGATGATGATCGCGCTGCGTCCGCAGGTCTGAGCCCGCAGGTCCCGGCCCGAGGTCCGAGGGCGACGGTTCTCATCGGGGCGGCGCCACGGGTCAGCATCCGGGGAGCGGATCGGGTGCACGGAGGTCGGCGACCAGGTCCGGCGGCTCAGTCCACGACTGGACCGGAGCAGGTGTACTCACGACAATCTTGGAGATGACGACAACCACTGCGGAGGGCTCTGCCGGTGCTCCGTCGACCGCCGCCAGGCGTGTGCTGCTGATCGGTGCCTCGCGTGGCCTGGGCCTCGCGCTGGTCACGCAGTGGGCCCGCGAGGGGCGTGAGGTGGTGGCCACCGTCCGGGGCTCGGGCCGGACATCGCTGCACGACCTCGCCGACGCCGACCCTGCGCACGTCGAGATCGAGACCCTCGACATCACCGTGCCGGCACAGATCGCGGCGCTGCACGATCGCCTGGCCGGTCGGAGGTTCGATCTGCTGTTCGTGAACGCCGGCGTGACCAACCAGCCGGAAGGGACGGTGGCCCAGACCTCGGTCGAGGAGTTCACCCGGGTCATGATCACGAACGCACTGAGCCCGCTGCGGGTTGTCGAGACCCTTCAGGACGTCGTCGAACCGGCGGGCACGATCGGGGTGATGTCCTCCGGCCAGGGCAGCGTGCCGAACAACGAGCGTGGCGGGCACGAGGTGTACCGCGGGAGCAAGGCCGCACTCAACACGTCCATGCGCAGCTACGCGGCACGCCACCATGGTGCGAGTCGGACTCTGGTGCTCATGGCGCCCGGATGGGTGCGGACGGACCTCGGCGGCGCGGACGCGCGCCTCGGCATCGATGAGAGCATCCCCCACGTCATCGCGACGATCGACTCTCTCCAGGGCAAGCCGGGTCTGCACTACGTCGACTACCTCGGCCGGACGGTGCCGTGGTGAGTGCGGTGTCAGCCGACGCCCAGCAGGCCTGGGCCCTGATGTATCGCTTCGTCGAGGCGCACAACCGGCGGCGCGAGCTCGCTGACGCGCTCGGGTTCCGCCTCGGTGCCGGCCGAGGACGGGTGCTCGTCCAGCTCCGAGAGGGACCGATGACCCTGAGTCAGCTCGCCGCCCGCACCGGGGTCGACGCCCCGTACGCCACCCTGATCGTGGACCAGCTGGAGGCCCGCGGGCTGGTCGAGCGCAGCCCGCACCCC
>DATKTF010000352.1:0-4847 GCA_035531255.1 Cellulomonadaceae bacterium | reverse complement strand
AGCTCATGGTTCTCCTTGCAGACAGCGGTGGTCGGTTGACGTCCACGGAGGACGGGCGGGCGACCCGGCGGGTGACCGGGTTCGCGCACCACGAGGTGCGGTGACCCGGGGCCCAGGCGTACGACCCGTCGTCGGCTGCTGCTCGTCGCTCCCCGGTGGTGACCCACCCGTTCGCCAGTCGCGACGCGCACAGCCTACCAAGCGCTCAGGCGTCGCCGAGGATCTTGCGCAGGTAGGCGTACGTCAGGTCGCCGGCCGTCTGGTCGTACTCGTGCTCGTACCCGTGCTTGGCGTACAGCGCGAGGTTCTGCACCGAGTCGCGGCCGGTGAAGACCCACACCTCCTCGATGCCCTCGGACAGGTGCGGCACGACGGCGAGCAGCAGCTCGGTGCCGATGCCCATGCCCTGCAGGTCCGGCGCGACGGCCAGCCGCCCCAGGGTGGCCTTCTTGCCCTCGAGCAGCACGCGGATCGACCCGACGAGCCGGTGACCGATCCACGCGCCGAGCGTGATCACGTTCTCGTCGCCGAGGTCCTCGACGAGCTCGTCGAGGGTCTGCGTGAGGGGCGGGATGTGCGGGTCGTCGTACAGCTGCGCCTCGCTCACGAAGGCCGCGCGTCGCAGCGTCAGCAGCTCTCCGGCGGCGTCGCGGCCGACGACGTCGATCCTCACCTCGGGCGTACTCATGCGGTCATCGTCTCAGAGGAGCGGACGCGGAGCACGCAGGTGACCATCCCCGGCGCGGGTCGCCGCGCAGGACTACCCTCAGCACTCGTGCCCCCCGCCATCGAGGTCCCGCGCCGAACCGGCCCGACCGACGCCCCTGCCATCGCCGGCACGCACTGGGTGCTGACGCTCTCGTGCCCGGACCGACCGGGGATCGTGCACGCCGTCGCCGGGCTCCTGGCGGAGAACGGCGGGAACATCACCGAGTCCCAGCAGTTCGGCGACCCGCTCACCGGGCTGTTCTTCATGCGGGTCCAGGTGACCGCGACCGCCTCGCGCGCCACGCTCGAGGCGGCCCTCGCGGACCTGGCGGCCACGTTCGGGATGACGTGGGGTCTCGACGTCGCCGGTCGGCCGGTCCGGACCCTCGTGCTCGGGTCCACCGCGGCACACTGCCTCAACGACCTCGCGTTCCGGCAGCGTTCCGAGAACCTGCCGATCGACATCGTCGCCGTCGTCTCGAACCACACCGCGCTGCAGGACCTCGCGCAGTTCTACGGGATCGCGTTCCACCACGTGCCGGTCACCGCGGCGACCAAGCCCGAGGCGGAGGGGAGGCTCCTCGACCTCGTGCGCGAGCTGGACGTCGAGCTCGTGGTCCTCGCGCGGTACATGCAGATCCTGTCACCCGAGCTGTGCCGCGACCTCGCCGGGCGGGCGATCAACATCCACCACTCGTTCCTGCCGTCGTTCAAGGGTGCGCGACCCTACGCGCAGGCCCACGACCGCGGCGTCAAGCTGATCGGGGCGACCGCGCACTACGTGACCGGTGATCTCGACGAGGGGCCGATCATCGAGCAGGACGTCGAGCGCGTCGATCACACCCGGAGCGTCGAGGACCTCGTCGCCCTCGGTCAGGACGTCGAGCGTCGGACCCTCGCCCGTGCGGTGCGCTGGCACGCGGAGCACCGCGTGCTGCTCGACGGGCACCGCACGATCGTCTTCCGCTGACGGACCGCCGATCGTCTTCCCGTCAGGCGGTCGGGCCGGCGAGATCGCCGAGCACCTGTCAGCGCGGGTGCGCCACCGATCGCGGCCGACGCGCGACGGCGTCGTCGGTGGCCCCCGTCACGGCCGCGATGATCGACTCGTAGCTCGCCTCCTCCGAGTGGAAGCTCCCGTTGTTGCGGCCGAGCCGCAGCACCACGATCCGGTCGGCCACCGCCTGCACGTCGGCCATGTTGTGACTGATGAACACGACGCCGTGGCCGCGCTCACGCAGGCTCTCGACCAGGTTGAGGACCTCGGCGACCTGCGCCACCCCGAGCGCCGCGGTCGGCTCGTCGAGCACGACGACGCGGGGATCCCCGAGGAGCGCTCGTGCGATCGCGACCGTCTGCCGCTGACCACCCGACAGCTGCGCGACCGGGACGCGGGTCGCGGGGATCCGGACCGAGAGCTGCCGCATGAGCTCCCATGCGCGCTGCTCCATCTCGACGTCGTCGAAGATGCCGTAGCGGTTGATCTCGTGACCGAGGAACAGGTTCGCGACCACGTCGAGGTTCTCGCACAGCGCCAGCTCCTGGAACACGGTGGCGATGCCGAGGTTCCGCGCCGCGGCCGGGGTGCCGAGCACCGCCTGCCGGCCGTCGACCTGGATCTCGCCCGCGTCGGGCTGGATCACACCGGCCATCACGTCGACGAGGGTGCTCTTGCCGGCACCGTTGTCCCCGACGACAGCGACGACCTCACGGCTGTGCACGTCGAGATCGACGTCCACGAGAGCCTGCACCGCGCCGAACCGCTTGTGGATCCCCCGGAGCGAGAGCAACGGGACGCGCGGCACAGCCGATCCGGCCGGCGTCGGCGTGGGCACCGCGGCAGGACCGTCGACCTCCGCGTGGGTCCAGGTCATGACGTCCTCCTCGTGTTCTGCAGCCGGTCTGCTTCCTTGCAGACCGTCGCGTAGGACCGCCCCGGGGATGCGTCTCGGGTCAAGCCGTCCGTGCCCGCACGCCCCCGCACGCCACTCTCCACGGTGGGTGGCGCCTGTGTCATCAACCACACGAGAACTTCTTTCGCGGGCGGTGAGGATGTGGACATGCTCGCTGGTCCGCAGAGCGGGGTAGCGGATGTGCCGATCGGACTAACCATGGAGCACCGCCAGGGACATCGTGTCGATCTTGACGGAGTCGAGAGCGAGCGCGACGGCTCCTCGCACCTCGACGTCCTGACCGAGCGCCGCGGGGAGCACCTCGATCAGCTGATCGCTGTTCGGGATCACGCTGCGACCCAGGACCTCGCGCAACGGGTCGAGCACGAGGTCGCCCGCCGCCGCGAGCTCACCACCGACCACCACGACCTCCGGGTTGAACAGGTGGCAGAGGTTCGTCACCGCCACGCCGACGCGTCGACCCGCCTCCTGGATCACCCGGAGGCACTCGACGTCGCCGTTCGTCGCATCCACGATGACGTCTCCGAGCGTGAGGTGCCCGTGGCTCGCCTGGAGCTGGCCGACCAGTGCCGCGGCCCCGACGAACGACTCGAGGCATCCGCGGTTCCCGCACCGGCAGAGCGGCCCGGAGTCGTCGATGATCGTGTGGCCGAGCTCGCCCGCGGTGCCGAACGCGCCGTGGAACACCGATCCACCCAGGACGAGACCCGCGCCGACGCCGTGCGACAGGTGGATGTACGCGGCGTTCTGGTGTCCTTGGATCGCTCCGTACCGCAGCTCCGCGAGCGCGCTGAGGTTGCCGCTGTTGTCCACCCTGACGGGCACGCCGAGCCGGGCGCCCAGGCTCCCCGCGACGTCCACCCCGTCCCAGCCGCGGAGGATGCCGAGCGCGGGGATGCACCCGGACCGCGCATCGACCGGGGCCGCGACACCGATCCCGACGGCGAGGAGCTCGTCGAGAGAGGAGCCGACCGACTCGATGAGCTCGGTGACGAGCAGGGCGACCCGGTCCAGGCCGCTGTCCGCCCGGTGGTCCGGGGCCAGCGGCAGTCGGCGCTCGGCGATGAGCTGGTGCGCGACGTCCACGACCTGGAGTCGGAGGTTGCGCACCCCGAAGCTCGCCCCTGCCACGAGGCCGAGCTTGCGGGCCAACGTCACCTCTTGAGCCCGTCGACCGCTGCGGGAGGTGGGCGACGTGTGCAGGAGTCCCGCGGACGAGAGCTCCTTGACGATGTTGGACACCGTCGCCGGGGAGAGCCCGGTGACACCGGCGAGCTCCACCTGGGTCAGCGACCCGCGCTGCGTGACCGCGCTCACGATCCGCGCTCTGTTGGCCTCTCGCAGCGAAGTCTGGGACCCGGGGGTCACCCGGCCGACGCTCACGGGGGCATTCTAGTGGACGCGACTCATGTCCCGGGGGCCGCCGTCAGGCGCTCGGCGAGCTCGCGCGCGACCTCCTGGCGACGCGCCTCGTCGACGCAGGCGATCTCGACGACCTTGTCCCGGCTGGTGACCCCGGCCGCCAGCCGCACGTGACGTCGTCGCGCACCGAACGCGTCGGCCACCGCGGCGAGCGCGGCCTCGGTCGCCTTGCCGTCGACGGCTCGCGCAGACACCGCGACGACGAGCCGATCGCCGTGCGCACCACCGACCCGCGCGCGCGAGGCGCCCGGTTTGACGCGGATCGGGATGCGGGCCCACAGGTCCTCGACCACGGCCGCACCTCCTGGTCGTCGAGAGCTCCTCCGAGCCCGTTCAGACGAGTCCGAGCTCCTGCACGGCCGCCCGCTCCTCGACGAGCTCGGCCACCGACGCGTCGATCCGCCCGCGCGAGAAGTCGTCGATCTCGAGGCCCTGGACGATCTCCCAGGCCCCGCCGCGCGAGACCACGGGGAACGACGAGAAGAGACCCTCGGGAACCCCGTAGGACCCGTCCGAGACGACCGCGGCGGACGTCCAGTCACCCTCGGGGGTGCCGTTCACCCAGTCGAAGACGTGGTCGATCGCGGCGTTGGCGGCCGAGGCGGCCGACGACGCCCCGCGCGCCTCGATGATCGCGGCGCCGCGCTTCGCGACCGTCGGGATGAAGTCCGTCTCGAGCCACGCCTGGTCGTCCACGACCTCCGCCGCGGGGCGCCCCCCGATCCGGGCACGGAAGATGTCCGGGTACTGGGTCGCGGAGTGGTTGCCCCAGATGGTCAGGTTCGAGATCTCCGCGAGGGAGAC
>DATKTF010000351.1:0-4862 GCA_035531255.1 Cellulomonadaceae bacterium | reverse complement strand
GCGGAAGCTGAAGTCGCCGTAGCCGATCGTGCCGATGGTCTCCGTGGTGAAGTAGAGGGCGTCGAGCGGTGTCATGCGCGTGCCGTCCGCCTCGCGGTAGCCGAACATCAGCACGACGATCGAGAGCAGCGCGAGCCCGAGCAGCGTCGCAAGGGCACGGCGCAGCCGGGTGTCGGTGGCCCGGGCGACGGCCCGGCCCCACCGGCGCACGACACCGGCCGGGCCGTGCTCGCCGTGAGCCTGACCGGAGGATGACCGGACGGTCGCGGGCTCGACCGCCGGGTGGGTCGACCGGAGGACCTCGTCCCACGTCGCCGCGGGACCGAGCAGGCTCACGGCGTCCCCGGTGCGTACCTCGAGATCGCGTCCCGGGCAGACGACCGACTCCGCCGTCCCGTCGACCCGCTGCACGGACAGCGGGACGAGGACCTCGCCGAACAGGTCCCGCAGCAGACCGTCGCGTGGCGCCGCCACGGTGCGCACCTGCGCCGCCTCGTCGGCGATCCGCAACCCGTGCCCCTGCTCGCCGAGGCACGCCTCGACGATCGCGGGCGAGGCGATGGTCGCGACGTCGAGCACCAGGATGCCGACGTCGGCCCGCACCGCGCGGGCGACCGCCTGGTTGCGGATCTGGGCGACGACCGTCAGCTCGGGTCGGAGCCGACGGGCGAGCAGCGCGGTCTCGAGCGCCCCGAGGTCCGTCGAGGACAGGCAGACGACGGCACGAGCATCGCGAAGGCCCGCCGCACCGAGCGCAGCGGCCGCTCCGTCGTGGTGCGGGACGACGGTCGCGCCCATGGCGGTCGCGGCCTGGACCGCGCCCGGTCGGGCGCCGTCGTCCACCGCGACGACCTCGAGGCCGAGGGCGACGAGGTGCTCGATGACGCGGAGGCCGAGGCCCTCGAGCCCGTGCACGATCACGTGTCCCGGGGGCCCCGCCACGCGGTGGTTCATGTCCGCATGATCCCGCATCGCGCCCGTGGAGACGGCCGCCGACGCGGCTCCGCGGACGGTCACCTGAGGAACCCGGCGCCGGCCGGGGCGCGCTCGTGCCGCGAAGCCGTGAGGATCTCGTCGACGGGCTGCTCTCTCCTCAGGACATCAGGTCCCGGTACGCGCGCCACCCCCCGAGGTGGGTGATGTCCTCTCCGGCAGGGAGCGCGCACCCGAACCCCGAGACGACGCGTCCGTCGGCGAGGAGGACCGGGCCGAGGGTGAGCGGGTCCGACAGGGTGCGGAGGAGCGCGACGACACCGGCCGGGGGGAGGCTCCACAGCTCGCCGGCCAGCGCGGCACCGGGCGGGCCGGCGGGCAGCGCTCGCGTCACCCCCGGTCGTGCCACCGGGCCAGGAAGTGCGTGCATCCGGTACTGCGGTGCGGTGGTGACGGTGTCGACGAACCGGGCTCCGACCTCCTCGAGCTGACCGTTCAGCTCGAGACCGCGCAGGTGGGCCCCGAACACGACGAGGCCGACGCCGTGGTCCGGGTATGCGGGGAGCGCCGCGTCGCTCTCCCCGAGCCCGGCGGCGAGGTCGAGCGCCACCTGGTCGTCGAATGCCCGGGCCACGAGCGTCACCCCGACGTGGTGGCCGTCGGCGCGACCTCCGGGAACGCTGACCGCGCAGAGGTCGAGGAGGTTGACGAAGTTCGTGAACGTCCCGAGCCGCGCGTTCGCGCCGAGAGGGTCGCGCTCGATGTCGGCGAAGGTCGGGTGCCCGACGGTCGTCGGCAGGAGGAGCGCGTCGAAGCCGTCGAGGGACCTCTCGGCGACCAGGCGGTACCGCAGCACCGCGTCCTGGTCCCGGATGACGTCGGCGCCGGTGACGAGGCGCGCCCTCCTCACGATGGAGAGCACGCTTGCGTCGGCTGACGCCGCGTTGTCCTCGAGGAACGCGCCGAAGGCCTCGTACCGTTCCGCGACGAGCGCACCGTCGTACAGGAGCCGGGCGCACGCGAGGAAGGGCGAGATGTCGATCTCCGCGATCGTGACGCCGTGAGCGGCCATCGCGTCGCTCGCTGCGCGGAACACGGCGAGCTCGGCAGGCGAGAGCAACGCCAGGTCGTCCGCCCGCGGGATCGCGACCCGTGGCGCGCCCGGGGCCGCGAGTCGCGCGTGGTCCGGCCAGGTCCGCGAGCGGCTGTCCGTCGGCGAGGGGCCGGTCATGACGGCGAGCGGTCGTTGCGCCTCGGCGACCGTCCGCGCGAAGACGCTGACGCAGTCGTAGGACCGGCACGCAGGGACGACCCCGTCGACCGGGACGAGCCCGAGGGTCGGCTTGATCCCGACGATCCCGTTGAGCGCGGCCGGAACACGGCCGGAGCCGGCCGTGTCGGTGCCCAGCGCGAAGTCGACGATACCGAGTGCCACGACGACCGCTGAGCCGGACGAGGACCCGCCGGCGATGCGGCTGCGATCGTCTGCGCTGCTGACCGCGCCGAACGGACTGCGCGTACCGACCAGTCCGGTGGCGAACTGATCCATGTTCGTCTTGCCGAGGGGGATGGCCCCCGCGTCGACGAGGCGCTGCACGCAGGTGGCCGACGACGAGGGCTGGTACCGGAAGGGCTCGCACGCCGCGGTGGTCGGCAGGTCCGCGACATCGATGTTGTCCTTCACGGCGAACACCAGTCCGGCGAGAGGGAGGACGACACCGTCGTCGGTCCGGCGATCGATGGCGTCTGCGTCGTCGAGGCACTCCGTCAGCGGGCGGAGGGTGATCCACGCGTCAGGTCTGTCCGCCTCCGCCAACCGTGAGAACGCCGACAGCACCCGGGCGCGCGCTGTCGTCCGCCGGTCGGTCATGGTGCTCACCGTCGGGCGCCTTCCGAGGGCGCGTGCGCGGACAGTGCCATGCCGAGCGGGAGCGCCTTCGCCGCACGCTCCATCACGACGGTGCGGGACTCCTGCACGTGGTCGCGCAGGGACTTCAGCGCCTGCGACAGGTCGCCGTCGAGCACGAGCTCGGCGATCGCGATGTGCTCGGACACCGTCGCCTCGAGCCGGTCGACGGTCAGGTAGTCATACATGCGGATCGGCCGGATCCGTCGGTTCACCTGCTCGAGCGCCTCGACCAGTGCGGCGTTCCCGGACGCGCGCAGCAGCGTCGCGTGAAACCCCTCGTCCATCGCGACGAACCCGGCGTCAGGAGCCGGCGGTGCGAGCAGTAGTGCCTTCCAGCGGAGGAGCTCGGGCTCGAGGATCGAGGCGTCGTGGACGATCGTGCGGTCCTCCATCGCACGCTCGATGCCGTGCAGCTCGAGCGTGAGCCGAAGCTCGTAGAGGTCGGCGATGGCGTCGAACCGGGGGATGTGGAGGTAGAGGCCACCGTCGCGTCGTTCGACGAGTCCGTCGGCCTGCAGGCGGGTGAGCGCCTCTCTCACGGGGGTCCGGGAGACGCCGAAGCGCTCGGCGAGAGCCTCCTCGAGCAACCGTTCCATCGGCGAGATCGCGCCGTCCATGAGCAGGGTGCGCAGCCGGCGGTAGACGAGCTCGCTCCGCGACGGGCTCGTCCTTCCGCCGGGCTCTGCCACTGCCTTCTCCAGCGATCTGGAATTCATGCGAATCGTGTGCCTTTCGTATTCTGTCATTCTGTGCACACCGGTGCCGCCGCTGCTCCCGATCGTAGCCCAGCGGCCTTTGCCGGGTTCATCCGCAAGCCGCGACGTGCGATTCGATGATCCGCGCGAACGCGACCGCCGCGTCGAGATGAGCGGCGTGGCCCGCGCCCGGCACAGCCGTGACCTGCGCCCCGACGAGGCGTGCCACCGCAGCGACGGACTCGTGCCGGATGGCCGGCGAGAGCTCGCCGACGGTGAGCAGCATCGTGGCGAACGGCTGTCGTGGTTCATAGGGCTCGAACCTGCGGAACATTGCGAGGTCCCGTGTGACGGAATCGGCTTCCGCTGGCGCGTCGTCGATATTCCAGCTCGGTCCGTAGAGCGCTTTTCCGAATCCATTGACGCCGCCTTCGCGCATTCCTGCCGTCGCGTGGTCGAGAAGCGTGGGGACCAGACGCCCGGCAGCGGGTTCATGAACGACGTAGCCGATGGCGTCGACCTCTCGCTCCGCCAGCCCCAGCGCGAGGGTCGCACCGCCGCTCACGCCGACGACCATCGACCCGCTGCAGACGTCCGCGAGCTCGTCGAGCTCCAGGTCCCAGTCTCCCGAGCATCGACGCCGTGGCGTCACGACGTCGTACCGCCCGGCCAGGTGCGGTGCGACCCGATCCCAGATCGCCGCGGTGGTCGCCGCGCCGTGGATCATCACGATGCGGCGCACGGGAGGCCTGTCGACGGGGTAGCCGGCACCGTCGGCACCGTCGTCACCGTGCCAGTGCCGCGATCAGGGCGCTCGACGGTGCGATGGCGCCGAAGACGCCGCCCTGCATCGTCACCATCTTCAGGGCGGCGAGGTAGTTCCCGTAGTCGGTCGCACCGGTGCAGTCCGTGAGCAGCAGGCACTCGTAGCCGCGGTCGTTCGCGTCGCGCATCGTGGTGTGGACGCACACGTCCGTCGTGATCCCGGTCAGGATGATGTGGGTGATGCCGTGGGTGCGCAGGAGCAGGTCGAGGTCGGTGGCGTAGAACGCGCCCTTGCCCGGCTTGTCGATGATGTGCTCGCCCTCGATCGGCGCGACCTCGTCGACGATCTCCCACCCGGGCTCCCCGCGCGTGAGGATGCGACCGCAGGGTCCCAGCGAGCCGATGCCCGCACCGATCGCCTCTGACCGCCAGAGCTTGTTCGCCGGGAGGTCGGACAGGTCGGGCCGGTGCCCTTCACGCGTGTGGATGATCATGAGCCCCGCGGCCCGGCACGCCTCGAGTACGCGTGCGGTCGGCTCCAGCCCGGCGCGGGTGAGCGA
>DATKTF010000350.1:0-6556 GCA_035531255.1 Cellulomonadaceae bacterium | reverse complement strand
TCCACGATCGGCTACTCCGTACCTTTTCACAGAGGATGTCAAAGCACCCCACCGATCTCACCCAACAACCCGACCAAACCGCCCGACAAGAGCAAGCGGTCGCGGCGAGGTGCCCACAGTTCCCACGACGTGGCACACAGGTTCACCGCCGGATCCGGCGTCGTGAGCGCAATCGCTTCGTTCGTCGACGCCGATCTCTCGTGCGATGCCCGCCGGCTCGGGTTCGCACAACAACGCAGGTCGCCTGTCAGAACCTACAGCCGCAGCTTCGACGCCAGAGGCGGCGGCATCTTCCGGCGTGCGCGCGTGTGCGGGGCCCGCTCGGGTGCAGTGTTGAATTGCTCGCATGACGAGGCTCCGGAGTTCTCTCCCCGGGTCCTCGAGACGTTGCGGCAGCCCCTCGAGCACGGTGAGCTCGTGATCCAGCGCGCCGGTGGGACCGCCCGCTACCCGGCCCGCTTCCAGCTCGTGCTCGCAGCCAACCCGTGCCCCTGCGGGAACGCGATCGGCAAGGGGCTCGACTGCACCTGCACGGCTCTCGCCCGGCGCCGATACTTCTCTCGACTGTCCGGTCCGCTCCTCGACCGTGTCGACCTCCAGGTGGACGTTCTCCCGGTTCCCCGCTCGGCTCTCGGACGGGCCGCGCGCGGCGAGTCGTCCGCCCAGGTGGCCGGGCGGGTGCTGCAGGCGCGAGCGGCGCAGACGGCCCGGTTGACCGGGACGTCGTGGCGGACGAATGCGGAGGTGCCCGGTCCGTGGCTGAGGCGCACGCTCGGTCCGAAGGACTCCCTGATGCAGGATCTCGACCGGGCGCTGGACCGAGGTCTGCTGAGCCTTCGCGGCGTCGACCGCGTCCTGCGGGTTGCGTGGACCCTCGCCGACCTCGCAGGTCGTACGGCTCCCGGCCGGGCGGAGATCGGCCAGGCGATGCTGCTCCGTACCCGCGGGCAGGTGGGCGGATGAGGGCTCCGCTGTTCGATCTCGACGACGACGAGCTCGCCCGCGCGGCTTGGAGCAGGCTCGCCGAACCCGGCGACATGAACGCCGGCGCGCTGATCGCTGCTCTCGGGCCTTCGCGTGCACTGCACTGGCTCCGGGCCGCGCACGGCGATGCGCAGACCGTGCGACAGGCGATCGACGCCCTCGGCGAGCGGGTCCCGCTCCTTCGGGCAGGGCAGCGTGCCTTGTCGGCCGCCGTTGCGCGGTGGGGACTGCGACTGACCGACCTCGACCCGCGCCGCGAGATCCAGGTCCTCCGGTCGCTGGGCGGTGCGCTCGTGACGCCGGGGACGGCGTGCTGGCCCGCTGGGCTGGATGATCTCGGTGCCGCGACCCCGCCGTGCCTGTGGGTCCGCGGCGATCCGGGCCTGTCGGACGCGGTCTCGCGATCCGTGGCTCTGGTCGGGGCACGCGCGAGCACGGCCTATGGGAACCACGTCGCCGGTGAGCTGGCAGCGGGACTCGCGGCCCGTCAGGTCAGCGTCGTGTCCGGAGGTGCCTACGGGATCGATGCGGCCGCACACCGAGGCGCTCTCCTCGCTGGAGGGACGACCGTGGTCCTGCTGGCCGGCGGCGTCGACCGCGCCTATCCAGCAGGCAATGCCGAGCTTCTCAGGACCGTGGTCGAGCATGGAGGGTCCGTCCTGAGTGAGGTGCCGCCCGGGGGAGCGCCGTCCCGCTGGCGCTTCCTGCAGCGGAATCGGCTGATCGCAGGGATCTCGCGCGGGACGGTCGTGGTGGAGGCCGCCTGGCGATCCGGAGCCCTGAGCACAGCGAACCGGGCGGGTGAGCTGATGCGTCCCGTCGGTGCGGTGCCCGGACCTGTCACATCGATGGCGTCCGCGGGTTGTCATCGCCTTCTTCGCGACGGGGCGGCCGTCTGTGTCACGGACGTTGACGAGGTGGTCGAGCTGATCGGAGAGATCGGTCGAGATCTCGTCCCCAGCCGTGGTTCGGAGGACGGACCGGCGGACGGCCTCGGCCCCGAGGTGCGGCGGGTCCACGACGCGCTCCCGGTGCGAACCGGCGCGGCTCCGCACCTGCTCGCGCGTGAGGTGGGGCTGTCCGAGGCGGAGGTGCGCGGTGCGCTCGGCACCCTCGAGCTTCTCGGGATCGCAGCCCGGCACGGATCCGGATGGCGCAAGGCGAGCGATCGCGCGCCCCGACATGAGGACTCGGACGGGTGATTCGGAATTTCACCCGTCCGAGGGAACGTGCATTGCGGGCGAATCGGACAAAATTCAGGACACAGCGGGTGAAGTGGCGGAATTGTGACTTGTTCTCGGCGCGGATTACCACCACGGTAGGGACATGAGTTCCGCAGCCCCCGCGGCGACGGTCACGAGCCGCATCCCCCAGATGGCGGATTTCGTGCTGCACCTCGACGCTCAGCGGGGCCTCTCGCCGCACACAGTGCGCGCCTATCGGGGTGACATCGAGCACCTGCTCGCGTATGCGGAGTCTCAGGAGCGGCACGGTCTGGACCAGATCGATCTCGCCGTCCTCCGGGGATGGCTCGCAGCGATGTCCGAGGCAAACCTCAGCCGCGCCACCATCGCACGGCGTGGAGCGGCGGCCCGTACCTTCTTCGAGTGGGCCCACCGCACCGGGCGGATCGCGGTCGACCCGGCGGTTCGACTCGCCAGTGCTCGGCCGATCCGCAGCCTCCCGACCGTCCTCGGAGTCGAGCACGCCGCGCACCTGCTCGACACGGCGCGGACCCGTGCCGATGACGGAGACGCCGTCCACCTGCGGGACTGGGCTGCGCTCGAGCTGTTGTACGCCACGGGAGTCCGGGTCGGTGAGTTGGTCGCGGCCGACGTCGACGATCTCGACCTTGATCGCCGGACTCTGCGCGTGCTCGGCAAGGGGAGCAAGGAGCGCATCGTCCCGCTCGGAGTCCCAGCTGCACGTGCTGCGGTCGCATGGCTCCGGATCGGTCGTCCGGTGCTGGCCGTGGACGGTTCCGGACCGGCGCTCCTGCTCGGCCGTCGTGGTCAGCGGCTCGACCAGCGGCAGCTGCGCGCCGTCTCGCACGAGATCGCTGAGATCGCCGGTGTCGCAGACATCGCGCCTCACGCACTGCGGCACACGGCAGCAACCCACCTTCTCCAGGGCGGCTCGGATCTCCGGAGCGTCCAGGAGGTGCTCGGCCACTCGAGCCTTGCCACGACCCAGCGGTACACCCATGTGACGGCGGAGCGGCTCCGCGCGTCCTACCACCAGGCACACCCGCGTGCTTGAGCAGGAAGCGAGACAGCGATGAGCGCACAGACGGAACGGATCCCGGCGGGGAACGTCGCCGCCCGAACTGCGTCTGCGCCGGGCGGGATCCTGCCACGCCCGCATGCCGGTACCGCGGCTTCACCGGGTGCGCGGCACCTGGGCGTCGTGGTCGTCGACGACTCCGGCGTCGATGCGGTCGTCGACACGATCGCTGAGACATGGGCCGAGTTCAAGGCGACCGGGGACCGGATGCTGCGCGAGCAGCTCATCCTGCGGTACGCACCTCTCGTCACTGCTGTCGCCGGGCGCGTCGGGATGAGGCTGCCGAGCACGGTCGAGCAGGCGGATCTCGTCTCGTACGGGATGTTCGGTCTCATCGACGCGATCGAGAAGTACGAGCTCGGGCGTGCCGTGAAGTTCGAGACGTACGCGAGTGCTCGCATCCGCGGTGCCATCATCGACGAGCTCCGAGCGATCGACTGGATCCCGCGATCCGTCCGCACCAAGGCGCGTGCCGTCGACCGCGCGTACGCCGAGCTCGAGGGCGAGCTCCGCCGGACGCCCAGCGAGGTCGAGGTCGCCGGCAGGCTCGAGATGGGCGTCGGCGAGCTTCGCGCCGTCTTCAGCCAGCTCTCCACGGTGAACGTCGCAGCCCTCGACGACGTGCTCGGTGCCGGCGAGGACCGTGCGGACAACATCGCCCTGATCGACACCCTGGGTGACTCGCGCGCCCAGGACCCCGCGGGCTCGTTCGAGGTCCAGGAGACCAAGTTCCTGCTCGCGCGCGCGATCGAGCAGCTGGGTGAGCGCGAGAAGATCGTGCTGGTCCTGTACTACTACGAAGGCATGACGCTGGCAGAGATCGGGCGGGTGCTCGGCGTGACCGAGTCGCGGATCTCCCAGATGCACACAGCGGCGATGCTCCGGCTGCGCGCGACCTTGCAGAGCTCCGAACGCGGCTGACCTGCGACCGGCCTCGCCTCACCGGTGCCGAGGACGTGCCGGCAGCAGCACGATCCGCACCGGAGGGTGCAGAAGCTCGAGGGGGTCGATGTAGGCCGCTCCGACCCTGACGCCCCAGTGCACGCACGGCCTGCCTGAGCAGTGCCCGATCATGGACGTGGCGATGGTCTGGCCTTTCCGGACGGTCGCTCCCGTGCGGACGACCGGGCTCACCGGTTCGACGGTCGAGCGCATGCCGTGGGCGTCCTGCACGGTGACCACCCCTCGATCGACGACGGTCCCGGCGAACGTCACGACGCCGTCGACCGCCGAGACGACCGGAGCACCGACGTCCGCCGCGAGATCGACGCCACGGTGACCGGCGGACCAGTCGTGCTCAGGGCGTACGAAAGGACGAACGACGTCGATCCCGCTCGGCACAGGTGCGACGACGTCGGGTGAGGGTGGAGTCGTCGGTGCCGCCGTCCGGATCGTGATGCCCTGCGAGGGCGGGGGTGACGGCGAGGCTCCGGCGCTTGAGCCCGTCGTGGCCAGGAGCAGGACGTCGAGGACGACGAACGCGAGCATGCGCCGACCGAACCCGGCTGGGACGAACGCGAGCATGCGCCGACCGAACTCGGCCAGGGGGTGAGGACGTCCAACGACCATGACGCCATGGTGCGTGTCGAAGCGCCGGTCCGGGCGTGGCGTGCGGGCGCGCCGTGACGGCGACGAGCCCGGCCCCGGATGTGGTCGGCTGGCGTCGCGGGGCATCCGCAGGTGCCCGCCACGGGGGCGAGCAGGTATCCGGTGGGACACCGCGTCGAACTCGGGTAGTCTGTGCACCGCGGCCGGCGTGAGTCGGTCGACATCGCGCGCCATCTTCTCGATGACTGCCCGCCCAGAGGTGTCGGCTCCACGATTCTCGTGCGTCGACCACCGACCGGCAGCCTTTCGGCTTCGAGCAGGTCGAGGGTCCGCGCTGGCAGCGGTCCGGGTCGTCCCGGCGCCAGCACGGACGTGGCGCCAGGGGCACCGACCTCCCGGACGGTGCCGACAACCGGAACGCGAGCCCGAGTGCGGGCCCGCTGCTTTGCGTGCACCTCGCGGTGCGCGCCGGAAGGACGTGCCATGGCCGTCGTGACCATGCGCCAGCTGCTCGAGAGCGGTGTCCACTTCGGGCACCAGACCCGTCGCTGGAACCCCAAGATGAAGCGCTTCATCTTCACCGAGCGCAACGGCATCTACATCGTCGACCTGCAGCAGTCGCTCACGTACATCGACAGCGCGTACGACTTCGTCAAGGAGACGGTCGCCCACGGCGGCACCATCCTCTTCGTCGGGACGAAGAAGCAGGCCCAGGAGCCGGTCGCCGAACAGGCGGCCCGTGTCGGGATGCCCTACGTCAACCAGCGCTGGCTCGGTGGGATGCTGACCAACTTCCAGACGGTGAACAAGCGCCTGCAGCGCCTCAAGGAGCTCGAGCTCATCGACTTCGACGACGTCGCCGGGAGCGCCTTCACGAAGAAGGAGCTCCTCATCATGCGTCGCGAGCGCGACAAGCTCGCGAAGACCCTCGGCGGCATCCGCGACATGGTCAAGGTTCCGTCGGCCGTGTGGATCGTGGACACCAACAAGGAGCACCTCGCGGTCGACGAGGCGCGCAAGCTCGGGATCCCGATCGTCGCGATCCTGGACACGAACTGCGACCCCGACGTCGTCGACTACAAGATCCCCGGCAACGACGACGCGATCCGGGCGGTCTCGCTCCTGACACGGGTCGTCGCCGACGCGGTCGCGGAGGGCCTGATCCAGCGTCACACCGCGCGCACCGGTGCGACCACCGACGCGACCGTCACCGAGACCGAACCGCTCGCCGAGTGGGAGCGCGAGCTGCTCGCGGGCTCCGAGACGGTCGACGCCCTGGTCGTGGCCGAGGCGCCTGTGGTCGAGGAGGCTGCGGCGGCCGAGGTCGTCGAGGAGCCCGTCGTGACCGACGCCCCGGTGTCGGAGGAAGCCCCCGCGACCGCTGACGTCGTCGAGGAGCCCGTCGCGGGCGACGAGGCCCCGGCAGCCGTCGAGGTCGTCGAGGAGCCGACCGACGAGGCGACCACCGAGGCCGGTCCCGCGTCCGAGTGACCCGGACCTGCGAACAACCGAACTGATTAAGGACGGACACAGTCATGGCGAACTACACCGCCGCCGACATCAAGGCGCTCCGTGAGCGCACCGGTGCGGGCATGCTCGATGTCAAGAAGGCGCTCGACGAGGCCGACGGCAACGCCGACAAGGCGATGGAGATCATCCGCGTCAAGGGCCTCAAGGGCGTGAGCAAGCGCGAGGGTCGCGCGGCCTCCGACGGCCTCGTGGCGGCGCAGATCATCCCGGC
>DATKTF010000349.1:0-4875 GCA_035531255.1 Cellulomonadaceae bacterium | reverse complement strand
GGTCACCGGCGGCGTCGACGAGCTCGACGTACGACAGCGCCTCCCCGTCCTGCTGCTCGAGCAAGGTGTGCGCGGACCAGTACCCGATGCGGTGGCCATGCTCGTCGCGGTCGAACCGCTCCAGGACGAGGACCGAGGTGTCTGCGTCGATGCGGTGAAGCTCGAACGGTGGAACCCGGATCCCGGCGTGTTGGGCGAGCGTGAGGGTCGTCGCCTCCCACGCCTGCACGTCCCAGCGGTCGTCGGACGCCGGCAGCTTCGCCAGGGAGAGGCGACCGGAGCTGCGGTGGACGTTCACCTTGGGGCGTGCGCCACCCAGGGTCGTGCCGCCGGCGACGAGCAGCTGCAGGTCGGCATCGGTCTGACCTTGACGGGCGGTGGCGCGCCGGGCGGCGTCGACGAGCGCCCTGAGGTCGACGAGTGTCGGCAGCCCGGCGTGCTGCCCGGACAAGAACACGCCGGTGGCCGGGTCGCGGTAGCGCACGTTGCCGTGGCGGGTGGCGTCGCTGGCGAGCAGGATGAAGTCCGCCTCGTTGAGCTGGGGCAGGGGGCCACCGGTCGTGCGTGCGTCGCGGCGCGCAGCGTCGAACAGCAACGTTCGGCCCCACCGGTCCGGTCCGGTGTCGGCGAGTGATCCTGGGAGCAGTGGTCGCCCGGTGAACCGGTGGGGTCCGGACTGCAGCGCCAGTTCCGGGCTCAGCTCGTACGCGCCGGGGGTGCCCAGCCACGACCGCTGGTACCGGAACGTCGTGGAGATCAGGGCGCCGCCGGCGTTCGTCTCGAAGGTCAGGTCGGCGGCGAGCTCTGGCTGCCCGGCACGATCGACGTGAACTTCGACGGTTCGTGTGGTCATCGCACGCGCTTTCGGTCGGCACGGCCGGCGTGCATGCGGCCGAACTCGGTGTTCAAGGGGTCGGCCGCTTCGACGAGAGCACCGCTGAAGCCCAGGACGCGGGCCACCGCGAGCAGCGCGTCGAGGCGGGGGCCACCGTCGCCGGACTCCAGGCGCACAAGCGTGCCGCGGGTGATGCCGGCGCGCTCCGCGAGCTCTTGCTGGGTGAGGCCCTGGATCTTGCGGGAGGCGGCCAGGTGCGCGCCAAGGTTGGCGAGGTCCCGGCGCGTGCGCGGTGACTCGACCTTCACGGCTCGATCCCTTCCTATGCATCTCAAAACGAACAGTATCGACTCTACCGTACCGAATACGCACCATAGTGTCCTTGGAGTGCGCTACCTGGGGGTTCACGGTGCGCCCGACGACGTCGGAGGCGGGCGGGGGCCTGCAGCGCTCCACGACTGAGACACTGGCCACATGTCCACCCGATCCGCACGGCCCAGCCGGCCACGTCCACCGGATCGTCCCGTGTCGACCTACGAGCTCACGTTCCTGCCGGGGCTGGCCGACGTCGTGCAGTCCGAGGTCGCGGACGTCCTCGGCGCCCGCACCCCGGTGCTGATCGTCCCCGGGCGTGAGGACTCGATGCTCGTGCGGCACAGTGGGCGGGTCGGCGACCTGCTCGCCCTGCGGACCGTCGTCGCCGCGTCGCAGGTGCTGAGCTTCCCGGTCCCGCGACCGCGCTCCCTCACGAGCGGTGAGTACTTCCCCGCGATCGTCGGCGCCGTGCTGCTGTCCGCACGGGTCGACGGAGCGCGCGCGTTCCGCTTCGAGGCCGCGGGCAGCGACTCGACGGTGTTCCAGCGCCTCGGCGTCCAGCTCGCGCACGCCACCGGGCTCCGGCAGGAGCACGACCCCACCGAGGACGTCGGCGCGGTCGTGCTCCGGTTCCGTCGGACGCCGCAGCTCGACCCTGCGGGGCCGCGGACCGACGGCTGGGACGTGCTGGTCCGCCTCGGGTCGCGGCCGTCCTCCGCGCGGGCCTGGCGGGTCGCCGACTACCCCGGCGCCGTCAACGCCACGATCGCCGCCGCGATCGTCCGGCTCGCCGGGGTTCGCGCCGGCGACCGCGTCGTGAACCTCATGTGCGGGTCGGGGACGCTGCTCGTCGAACGGCTGCTGGCCGGGCCCGCCGCGATCGCCGTCGGCGTCGACGTCTCCCCCGAGGCGATCGCAGCCGCCCGGGCCAACGTCACGGCGGCGGGGCTCGGCGACCGGGTCTCGCTCGTCACGGCCGACATCGCCGACGAGACCTGGTGGCCGTCGGTGCCGGCGGACCTCGTGCTCGCCGACCCGCCGTGGGGGACGCTCACCGGCTCGCACGCGAGCAACGAGGACGCGCACCAGGAGGTCCTCCGCGTCGCGCACGCGATCACCCGGCCCGGCGCGCAGCTCGCGGTCCTCACGCACGAGGTCAAGGTCATGGACCGGGTGCTGCGCGGAACGGCGCTGTGGCGGGAGCGGGCCGAGGTGCGGGTGTTCCAGAAGGGCCACCACCCGCGGATCTACCTGCTCGCGCGGGCGGACTGACACGACGGCGACCGCCGGGACGGGTGTCGCCGTGCGCGCCGCGCCGAGCGGGCGGGTGCACCGCGGCGGGCGGGTGTGCGCACCTCGGCGAGCGGGTGGGCGCACCGGCGCGCTCACCCGGTCGATGGACTCCTTTCCCCAGCACTGTCGCGGATCACCGGGCGAGCCGATGATGGTCCCGTGACGCAATCCGACAAAGCGCTCACAGCGGACCGCCGGGCTTCCGCTGGTCGGACGGATGTCCAGAAGCTGCTCGATGCCGCGATCCGCCTCGAGGGCTGCGCCGAGGTGTCCGACCTCGTCGTGACCGCCGCCCGGCTCGCCCGCAGCCTCACCGGATCGACCGTCGCCAGCCTCGGACGGGTCGACCAGGACACGTTCCGCGCCATGACCGTCGACCCCCCGATCCAGGAAGGGACCTGGACCGGGCTCGCCGCGTCCGAGTACCGGGCGTCGACCCGACCCGCGTTGCGCGCCCTGATCCGCGACCGGCGCGGCTGGGTCGTCGACGCCAGCAACCCCGACGGCGACCAGACGGAGATCGAGGCGCTCCTCGCGAACGGGATGTCCGTCGCGGTGGCCGTCCCCGTCCTGGCGCACGGATCCGTGTGGGGTCAGCTGTACCTCGCGCGTCGCGAACCCGTCCCGTACTCCGCCGACGAGGTCGAGCTCCTCGAGGTCTTCGCGAGCCTCGTCGCCGGCGCGCTCACCCGCATCGACATCGCCTCCCAGGTCGAGCGCCTCGTGCTGGCCGACCCCCTGACCGGCCTGCCGAACCGTCGCGCCGCCGACAGCGCCCTCGCGTCCGCACTCGCGTCCGGGGCCGTGACCTGCGTCGTCATGTGCGACGTCGACAGTCTCAAGCACATCAACGACGAGCACGGGCACGAGCGTGGGGACGAGCTGCTGCGCTCCGTCGGCGACGTCGTCCGCCGCATGCGCGACGCCCTGCCGGGCTCGACCGCCGTCCGGCTCGGCGGCGACGAGTTCTGCGTCATCACTGTCGGCATCCCGTCCGCCGAGGTCCGCGTCGTCGTCGAGACCGAGCTCGCCCTCGGCGGACTGCCGTACGACGCGACGCTCTCCTACGGGATCGCGTCCACCGAGCACACCGACCCCTCGGCGACCGGACGTAGCCTGTTCCGGCTCGCCGACGCCGCGCAGTACCGGGCCAAGCGGGCCCGGCAGCTGCGCGCGACGGCGGTCAGCCGCTACGGCGGGGTCACCCAGCTCACGGTGCTCGACGACGGTCTCGCCGCTCTCGACACGCTCACGCGAGACGCCCGGGCGCGGGACGCCCCGACGCACACGGCAGACCGGCTCTGCGCTGTCGCCGCCGCACTGACCGAGTCGGTCGGCGCGATGCGGTGGTACGTCTCCGCGTGCGAGTCGGGGGCCCGGTCCCTCCGGCTGCTGAGTCGCGGAGACTCCGTGAGCAGGCCGGACGTCGTGTTCCTGACCGACGCGTTCGGTCTGGACTTCACGTCGTGCGCCAACTCGTCCACCGCTCGCGCCCTCGACGGTGGGGCCTTCTGGGTGCACGTCTCCGACCCGGACGGGCACCCGCACGAGAGGCACCTGCTCGCCGCGACCGACGCGACCGCCGTCGTCGCGGCTGGGGGGCCGGACGCCTCGGGTCGGCGCTGGCTCGTCGAGCTGTACTTCGACAACCTGCACGTGGACGTCGAGTACATCGCGACACCCGTGCGGGCGGTGGTCGCGGCGGCGATCGTCGGGCTGCCGTGATCGGTGCCCACGCTCAGCGGTCCCCCGCTCGCCTGCCGTGGCGGGCGCCTGCCGTGGCGGGCGCCTGGCGGTCAGCCGTGCAGCGGTAGGACGAGGGCCCTCGGGCCCGCGGGGACCACCCGTACCGGGACGCCCCAGTCCTGGCTGTTCAGGTGGCAGGCCGGGTACTCGATCGCGTCGTCCGCGTCGCAGGACGCCGCCTTGGCGGTCACGTGCAACACGCCGCCGGGAACGTCGGGGTTCAGTCGCAGCGCGCGCGTGAGCGGGACGTCGTCGCCCGCGCCGTCGAGCAGCAGCTCCGGCGGGGTCGCGGAGACCGAGAGACGGGTCGACGGTCCGTAGCGGTCGTCGTACTTCTGCCCGTGGGCGGGGGTGAACACGACCTCGAGGCTCACCTCGCCCGCGCCGAGCTCGGTGACGGGCCGCTGGGTGCGGTGCGCGCCCTCGTCGAGCCGGTCACCGGCTCCGCGGGGCACCGCGACCCGGACGATCCGATGCGCGGCCGACTCCACCACGAGCAGCACGACGCCGTCCGCGGTCTCCTGGACGACGAGGCCGCTCGGTTCGGCGAGGTCGCGCGCGAGGGTCGTGACCTCGTGGGTGACCGGGTCGTAGCGGCGGACGGACCCGTTGTAGGTGTCCGCGATCGCGATCGAGCCGTCGGGGAGGACGGCGACGCCGAGCGGGTGCTGCAGGAGGGCCTGGTC
>DATKTF010000348.1:0-4802 GCA_035531255.1 Cellulomonadaceae bacterium | reverse complement strand
CGTTCCCGCGGGCGTGGGGCCGACCATGGTGCCGGTCCGTACCTGTCCGGACTGGCGGCTAAGGCCCCAGGTGTAGCTGAGTGCTGCTGAGCGTGGTGCGAGTGGCTCCGATCGGCCGAGGCCGCGCAGAACCCGTCGATCTTATCCCACGGTGACGGCACTCGGGCGCACCCGACGGCAGCACGCGCACCTGCGCGAGCCGGCCGGCACGTGCGAGCCGATCACGCGTGCGGGTGCAGGATCGCCTGGATCCGCTCGAGACGCGCCGCGACCTCGCGCTCGAACCCGCGATCGTTCGGGCGGTAGTACCGCGTGCCGACCAGCTCGTCCGGCAGGTACTGCTGCGCGGCGACGGCGTGCGGCGCGTCGTGCGCGTACTGGTACCCGTGCCCGTGCCCGAGGCTCTGCGCGCCGGCGTAGTGGGCGTCGCGCAGGTGCGCCGGCACGGTGCCGATGCGCCCGGCACGGACATCGGCGAGCGCGGCGTCGATCCCGAGGTACGCGGCGTTCGACTTCGGTGCCGTCGCCAGGTGCACGACCGCCTCGGCGAGGATGATCCGCGCCTCGGGCATCCCGATCAGGGCCACGGCCTGGGCCGCTGCGACGGCCGTCTGGAGTGCGCTCGGGTCCGCCATGCCGACGTCCTCGGCCGCGGAGATCACGATGCGCCGTGCGATGAAGCGCGGGTCCTCCCCCGCTGCGATCATCCGGGCGAGGTAGTGCAGCGAGGCGTCGACATCGGAGCCGCGCACCGACTTGATGAACGCGCTGATGACGTCGTAGTGCTGGTCGCCGTCCCGGTCGTACCGGACCGCCGCGACGTCGATCGCATGCTCGACGGTCGCCAGGTCGACCACGACCGCGTCGGGCGCGTCGCCGCCGCGGACGTGCGGGCCGTCGTCGAGAGCGGCCCCCGCCGCCGCCTCGAGGATCGTCAGGGCCTTGCGCGCGTCGCCGCCCGCGAGCCGCAGCACGTGCTCCTCCGCGTCCTCGTCGAGCGTGACCGCACCGGCCAGCCCTCGCTCGTCCTCGAGTGCGCGTCGGATCAGCTCGCGCACCTGATCGGTCTCCAGCGGGCGAAGCGTGAGGAGGAGGGAGCGGGACAGCAGCGGCGAGTTGACCGAGAAGCTCGGGTTCTCGGTCGTCGCGGCGACCAACGTGACCCAGCGGTTCTCCACGCTGGGGAGCAGGGCGTCCTGCTGCGCCTTGGTGAAGCGGTGCACCTCGTCGATGAACAGCACGGTCTCGCCGCCGGACGTCGCCAGTCGGCGCCGGGCGTCGTCGATGACCAGCCGCACGTCCTTGACCCCCGCGGTGACAGCGGACAGCTCGACGAAGCGTCGGCCCGAGGTCGCCGCGATGAGGTAGGCCAAGGTCGTCTTCCCCGTCCCGGGGGGTCCCCACAGGATCACCGAGGACGGGGCAGCGCGACGCGACCGCTCGTCGGCCGGCTCGACCAGCCGGCGCAACGGAGAGCCGGCGGCCAGCAGGTGGTCCTGCCCGGCGACCTCGTCCAGCGTGAGCGGTCGCATCCTCACGGCGAGCGGCGCGTTCGGCCCTGCGACCGCTGTGCCCTGCGCCGTCGACGTGACGGAGTCGAACAGGTCCATGTCGTGAGCCTACGCACCGGGGACGCGTGGAAACCGTGGCCGCAACCTGCGATGCTGACCAGCGTGTTCGCATCCCTCGGTCGCCGCGTCGCGCGTCACCCGCGCTGGTTCGTCCTCGCCTGGGTGGTCATCACCGTGCTCGGCTTCGCGCTCGCCTCGTTCGGCGTGCAGGGACAGTCCTTGTTCGAGCGGCTCAGCACCGGTGCGCCCGGCGTCCCCGGGTCCGAGAGCCAGACCGCTGAGGACATCCTGACGCGGACGTCGACGTCGGGCTCGTCGCTCTCGCTGCTCGTCCGAGGTCTCGACCCGACGTCGTCCGGCGTCGCAACGGTGATGTCCACCGTCAACACCGAGCTCGCGGCGATCCCGGGCGTCACGTCGGTCTTCGACCCGTACGTCGTTCCGGGCGGGGTGACCAATGCCGCTGCGGCCCCGCTCCTCGGGCGCTCGGGCGACGGCTTCCTCGTGGTGGTGGACCTGGACCCCGCCCTGTCGAAGGACGCGAACACGGCCGCCCTGGACAAGGTCGCGGCGCGTCTGGCACAGGTGACCCACGAGCTCACCGCCGCGGCCCCCGCGGTCACCGGGATCGTCGGCGGGTCCAGCCTGATCACCGCCGCGATCACCCACCAGGTCGAGGACGACCTGCGGACGGGCGAGGCGATCGCGCTCCCCGTCGCGCTCGTCATCATGGTGCTCGTCTTCGGCGGCTTCCTGGCGGCCTCGATGCCCATGGTCGGCGCGATCGCGTCGATCGCCGGTGGGCTCGGCAGCCTGTTGTTCTACTCGTACCTGATCACCATGGACGCATCCGTCGTCAACGTGGTCACGATCCTCGGCCTCGGCCTGTCGATCGACTACGGGCTGCTGATCGTGTCGCGCTTCCGTGAGGAGCTGCACAAGGTCTTGGACGCCGAGGCCGGACGACGTCCGAGGCGACGTCGAGGCGACGGCGCCGTCACCGAGGCGGTCGTCCGCACGATGTCCACCGCGGGTCGCACCGTCGCGTTCTCGGCGGTGACCGTCGGGGTCTCGATCGCCGGGCTGATGGTGTTCCGGCCCGACCTCCTGCGCACCTTCGGGGCCGCAGGCGTGACGGTGATCGTGATCGCGGTTGCCACGGCTCTCACGCTGGTCCCGGCGCTCCTCACCATGACCGGACGTCGCCTGGCGAAGCCGGGGCTCATCAGCCGGATCCCCGGGCTGCGGACCGCGCTCGCCCGGACCGCCGACGTGCAGTCCGAGGAGGGCGTGTTCTCGGCGCTCGCGACCCGGGTGCAGCGGCGTCCGTGGTGGGTGCTCGGCGGCGTGCTCGTCGTGCTCGCCGTCCTCGCGCTGCCGCTCGGGTCGATGCAGCTCCGGAACTCGATGACCGAGCTGCTGCCCGCCGGGAGCACCCAACGCGCGTACCTCTCGGCGCTGGCGGACCAGTACCCCAGCTCGTCCTCGCCCACCGTCGTCATCGTCGCGCAGACCTCGCTCACCGAGGCGCAGACCTGGTCGACGACGCTCACGAGCGTCCCGCACGTCACCTCGGTCGACGCACCGACGGCGCAGGGTGGCTACGTCGTGATCGGCGTGCGCGCGGACACGACCGACCCGGGCGGCGCCGTCGCGCGTGACGTCGTGCACGAGCTCCGCGCCCTCCCGCACCCGTTCCCGACCTGGGTCACGGGCCAGGCCGCGGTGCAGATCGACTTCACTCACGCGCTGGTGGACCGAGCGCCGTGGGCGATCGGCATCGTGGTCCTGGCGACCTTCGTGCTGCTCTTCCTCATGACCGGGTCCGTCGTGATCCCCCTCAAGGCGCTCCTCGCCAATGCGATCTCGCTGTCCGCCGCGCTCGGCGTCCTGGTCTGGGTCTTCCAGGACGGTCATCTCTCCGGAGTGCTCGACTTCATCTCGACCGGCGGCGTGGAGACGTACGTCCTCGCGCTGGTCATCGCCTTCGCCTTCGGTCTCGCGATGGACTACGAGGTGTTCCTGCTGTCGCGCATCAAGGAGCTGCATGACGCGGGGGTGGCCGACGACGTCGCCGTGCGGCTCGGGCTGCAGCGGTCGGGGCGGATCATCACCTCGGCGGCTGCCATCATCATCGTGGTGTTCGCCGGCTTCGTCGCCGGCAAGATGCTCGTGATCAAGGAGGTCGGGTTCGCCCTCGCGGTGGCCGTCCTGATCGACGCGAGCCTCGTGCGCCTCCTGCTGGTCCCCGCCACGATGACGCTCCTGGGGAGGTGGAACTGGTGGTCCCCGAAGTTCCTGACCCGGATCTACGACAAGCTCGCGATCACCCACTGACCGCTGCGGAGGCTCGCGCGGGTCTGTTCGGATCCGCTCAGGAGGTCGAGGTTCGAGTCCCTGTCGACGTCCTGGCGTACCGGCGCCTCCGCCGTCAGGCCCGGCTGCTGTCGCTCGGCTTCGCACTCGTCGCGGTGTGGCTCTTCTACCTCGTGCTCGTCATGTCCACGCGGGACGACCCGCGCGCGGCGATCCTTCCGTACCTCCTGCTCTGCGGTCTCGGCGCTGCGGCGTGGTGGATCCTGCGCGCGGTGTGGAGACGGTCGTTCGCGGCGCGACCCGTGGTGCTCTCGGCCGACGCCGGACGTGGAGCCCTCATCGGCGTGCCCGAGCTCGACGAACCGCCGCGACCGCACCAGAGTCTGAACGGTGAGATCGACCCGCCGGCCCGGTGGTGACGCACCTCGCCCGCGTGCGTGGCGCTGACGCACAGCCCCGGGAATAGCCGAGCCGGGGTCCCGGTTGGGGCGGCTGTACATGCAAACGCATCGACTAGGACGAGGTACCTGACATGCAGTTCGGCATCTTCACCGTCGGCGACGTCACCACCGACCCGACCACCGGTCGAACCCCGACCGAGGCCGAGCGGATCAAGGCGATGCTGACGATCGCCAAGCACGCGGAGGACGTCGGCCTCGACGTCTTCGCCACGGGTGAGCACCACAACCCGCCCTTCGTGCCCTCCTCCCCCACGACGATGCTCGGCTACATCGCCGCCACGACCTCCACGATCCAGCTCTCGACCGCGACCACGCTGATCACGACCAACGACCCGGTGAAGATCGCCGAGGACTACGCGATGCTTCAGATCGTCGCCGACGGTCGCGTCGACCTCATGATGGGACGCGGCAACACCGGCCCGGTCTACCCGTGGTTCGGCAAGGACATCCGCCA
>DATKTF010000347.1:0-2042 GCA_035531255.1 Cellulomonadaceae bacterium | reverse complement strand
CGGTCGAGGTCGCCGGTTCCGGGGTCGCCGGTTCCGGGGTCGCCGGGCGCCCGGGACCATCAGAGGATCCGACGTCGTCAGGCACGTCCCGAGCGTAGGTCACGCGGCCGCGCGGAGGTGGCGCACGTCGCCGGCCAGCACCGAGCGCACCCGGCCGGCGGAGTCCTCGAGGACGAGCGAGCCGTCGGGCCCGAGAGCGAGCGCCTGCCCCTCGATCACCGCTCCGCCGGGCAGGTCGACGTGCACCTTGCGCCCGAGGGTCCCGCACACGGCCGCGCACTCGTCGGCGAGCCCGGACGCGACGGCGTCCCCGTGCGCCTCACGCCACCTCAGGTCGACCGCGACGACCGCGGTGACCAGAGCGACGAGCAGCGCCTCACGATCGACCTCTCCCAGATCTGCGGTGAGCAGCGACGCAGCCGACTCGACCGGGAGCTCGTCACGGCGCTGGGACACGTTGATCCCGATCCCGAGCAGCGCGACCGGTCCGGTCGAGGTCGTGACGAGCTCGCTCAGGATCCCGCCGACCTTGCGGTCCGTGTCCCAGCCCGGGAGCTCGACCGCGTCCGACGAGGCGACCACGAGGTCGTTGGGCCACTTGAGCCGAATCTCGGCACCCGTCACGGCACGCAGGGTCGTGACTGCCGCCAGGCCCGCGAGGAGCGGGAGCCAGCCGAAGGTCGGGACGGGGACGGTGGGGCCCGGCCGCAGCAGGAACGAGACCGCGAGAGACGAGCGCGCAGGCGCCTCCCAGTGGCGCCCCGCACGCCCGCGCCCCGCGTCCTGGAGCTCGGCGACAAGGAGCGTGCGATCGGGCAGCTCGGTCGCCTCACTCACGAGGGCTGCGGCGAGGTCGCCGTTGGTCGACCCGGTGCGGTCCACGACGTCGAGTCGTGCGAGTGGTCCGACGGGAGCCAGCAGGCGTTCGCGCAGCACCGATGCCCGTAGGGCGGGACGGGTCTGCGGCCGGCCGGGATGACTCGTCATGGCGCCATCCTCCCCCGTCCGGATCGGTGACGGCGCCGTCCGAATGGGCGTCGTGGTCCGCACCGACGACGTTGTGGGAACCCGACGGAGCCGACGCCGCCCAGCGGTGGCGGAGCACAGCCGCCTCGTCAGGGCCGAGCAACTAGTCTCGTCGTGTGACTGAGACCACCACCGGCGACTCCGCCCCCGCCTCCGCGCTCCACGGGACGGCCGCCAAGCTGGACGATCTCCGGGCACGGCACGGCGCCGCGGTCGTCGACTCCGAGCACGTCGCCGCCGACAGGCAGCATCCCCGGGGGAAGAAGACCGCTCGTGAGCGCATCGAGGCGCTGCTCGACGCGGGTTCGTTCGTCGAGCTCGACGCCTTCGCTCGCCATCGTTCGACGAACTTCGGTCTCGACAAGAAGAGGCCGCACGGCGACGGCGTCGTCGTCGGCCACGGCACCGTGGACGGTCGACAGGTCTGCGTGTACTCGCAGGACTTCTCCGTGTTCGGCGGGAGTCTCGGCGAGGTCCACGGGCAGAAGATCACCAAGGTGATGGACCTCGCCCTGCGCACCGGTGTCCCGCTCATCGGCATCAGCGACGGCGGCGGTGCGCGCATCCAGGAGGGGGTCGCCGGACTCACGCAGTTCGCCGAGATCTTCCGCCGCAACGTCGCGGCGTCCGGGGTGATCCCGCAGATCTCGCTGATCCTCGGCCCGTCCGCGGGCGGCGCCGTCTACTCCCCGGCGTTGACGGACTTCATCATCATGGTCGACGGCACGTCGAACATGTTCATCACCGGTCCCGACGTGATCCGCTCCGTGACGGGCGAGGACGTCGGTTTCGAGGAGCTGGGCGGGGCCACGACGCACAACACGCGGTCGGGGGTCGCCCACTACCTGGCGACCGACGAGGACGATGCTCTCGACTACGCGCGGATGCTGCTCTCGTACCTCCCGCAGAACAACCTCACCGACCCGCCCGTCTACCCGACGGACGCCGCGGAGACCGAGGTGACCGACGATGACCGGGACCTCGACACGATGATCCCCGACTCGGACAACCAGCCC
>DATKTF010000346.1:0-2947 GCA_035531255.1 Cellulomonadaceae bacterium | reverse complement strand
CGGGTGATCATGCGGAGGTCTGCGGCTGCGATCACCAGCGCGGCGTGGTTCATGGTGACTGCCGGGGTCGGCACCGTGCTGGTGCCGTGGTGGCTGACCGGTTGGCGGGTGCTGCGCCCGCTGGCCCGGTGGTGGGTGCCGGTCGGAGGCTCGGAGTCGACCTCACCTCGTCCGTCGCCTGTGCCGCAGGGCGAGGAGCGGGCAGTCGGCCCATCAGGAACCCGATCGCGCCGGACGACGACCACACCTGGGGTGGGCGCGGCACGAGGTTCGCGCGCTGCACCCTCGTCTCCCGGCCGCGCGGTCGGCACGCTTCCCTCGCTCGACGCAGTGCGACGCGTTAGGGTCTCCGCATTCGGCTGAGGGGGATCAGCGCGTGACGAGGCGTCGACTGGTGGGCCTGCTGATGGTTCTCGTCCTCGTCCCCGCGGGGGCAACGCTGGCGTACCGCGAGGCCTACGGCTCGTGGTGGCGGACACCGGAACGCCTCGGCTACTGCGGTCGCACCTATCTGCGCGGGACCGCTGACCTGACGCGTGCCGAGATCTCCCGGACCGCGAGCGGCACCGCGCTCCCGGGCGACTCGCCCTACCCGCTCGTGGACGTCGCGACGGTTCCACCCGTCGTCGGTCAGCCCCTGCTGGCAGCCGTGACACCGCAGGCGGAACGTCTGCGGCTCAACCTCCTGTGCGCGATGGTCGTCTATCTGAAGACCGGCCCGGACGCCTACACCGCCTATGGCCTCAGCGGCGGTCCCTGAGACGGCTGCGTCCCGGGCGCTGCCCGTGGCGTGACCACGGCGCCATCCGGCGGAGACGGACGGTCCGGCTGCTCGGCGGTCAGAGCGCGCGTACCGCCTCGGCCGCGGCGGCGAGCACCTCGGGCAGGGTCCTGCCCTCGGGGGCGTCGACCCACTCGGCGACGGCGACCCGCCAGACGCCCAACGCGGTCTCGGCGGCTAGGTGGGCCTCGCGGGCATGGACGCCGCGTTCCGCGAGCGCCTCGGCCACGGCGTCGACGATCGCGCGTTGGCGCACCAGCTCGCGACCGGCGAGGACGGGCACCGTGGGGATGACCCGGGCGCTGAGCGCGGCTCGATCGGGTTCCGCGGACGCCAGCGTGGCGAGGTCGCCGACTGCGGCGAGTGCGGCATCGAGGGCGCCGGCGCCGTCGCCCGCGGACTGTCGCGCGACGTCGGCCAGTCGCACGAGAAGCGCGTCGTGATCAGGGAACAAGGCGTCGGCCTTGTCAGCGAAGTGCCGGTAGAAGGTGCGCTCGGTGACGCCGGCCGCCGCCGCGATCTCGGCGACGGTCGTGCTCTCGTACCCGTGCTCGGCGCTGAGCACGAGGGCGGCCCGGGCCAGGCGCCCGCGCGCGTTCGGCTCCCAACGACCCATGCGCACACTCTAGTGTTGTCAGAGTCTGACATCGTGCGTTAGGCTCAGTGATGTCACATTCTGACATCACTGAGAGGAACCCTCCCATGCGCATCTTCGTCACCGGCGCCTCGGGCTGGATCGCGTCCGCGGTCATCCCCGAGCTGCTCGAGGCCGGTCACGCCGTCGTCGGCCTGGCCCGTTCCGACGCCTCCGCTGCAGCAGTGGCGCGGCTCGGCGCCACCGTGGTCCGCGGCAGCCTGACCGATCACGACGTCCTCCGCGCGGCCGCCGCCGATGCCGAGGGAGTCGTCCACCTCGCCTTCCCGCACGACGACATGAACGACCTGGCCGCCGGCGCCGTGATCGAACGCGCGGCCGTCGGGGCGATGGTCGCCGGTCTCTCCGGCACCGGGAAGCCGTTGGTGGCGGCGTCGGGCACTCCCGTCGTCCCCGGACGGCCCAGCACCGAGGACGACCAGATGGCTGCGGGTCCCGCCGGTGCCCGGGGCGAGAACGAGCGCGCCCTGCTGGCGACCGTCGATCAGGACGTCCGACCGGCCGTGGTCAGGCTGCCGCGGTCCGTGCACGGCGAGGGCGACAGGCACGGGTTCGTGCCGCAGCTGGTCCGGATGTTCCGCGAGTCAGGGACGGCGATGTACGTCGGCGAGGGCACCAACCGCTGGTCGGCCGTGCATGTGGCCGACGCGGCGCGCCTGTTCCGGCTCGCGCTGGAGCAGGCCGCGCCGGCAGCGGTTCTGCATGCCGTCGGCGACGAGGGCATCGCCGTCCGCACCCTGGCCGAGGCGCTCGGGGAGCGCCTCGGCCTGCCCGTCGGGTCGGTCGGACCCGAGCGGCTCGGCTTCTTCGGATTGATGCAGACGATGGACCACGCCACGACGGCGGCCCGCACCCGGGAGCTGTTCGACTGGACACCGACCCACCCGGGACTGCTCGAGGACATCACCGCAGGGCACTACGACCGCTGAGCCCGGTCGGCAGCCCGCCCCGAGGAGCTCACGAGGACCACGAGCTGCTGGGTCGCCCGGGTCATCGCGACGTAGCGGTCGACCGCTCCTTCGATGCCCGTACCGAACCTCTGCGGGTCGACCAGGACGACGAGGTCGAACTCGAGGCCCTTGGCCAGCTCCGGGCTGAGCGAGCGCACGCGGGGCGTCGACCGGAACGTCGGATCGCCGATGACGCACGCGAGCCCGTCGGCGTGCGTGGCGAGCCAGGCGTCGAGGAGCGGCCCGAGGTCCGACGTCGTCCCGTGGCCGACGGGCACACCGGTGCTGCGGACGGAGGTCGGCACGTTCGCGTCCGGCAGTGCGGCCCTGATGACGGGTTCGGCCTCCGCCATGACCTCGACGGGCGTCCGGTAGTTGAGGGTCAGCGACGCGACGGTGCTCCCGTCGAGACCGACGCGCGCGAGCCTCTCCTGCCACGACTCGGTGAAGCCGTGCCGGGCCTGCGCGCGGTCCCCGACGATCGTGAGGCTGCGCGACGGGCACCGCAGCAGCAGCATCTGCCACTCCGCGTCGGTCAGCTCCTGGGCCTCGTCCACGACG
>DATKTF010000345.1:0-8478 GCA_035531255.1 Cellulomonadaceae bacterium | reverse complement strand
GCGGGTGACGCGACCGCCCCCGCGCGGACCGCGGCCAGCACGTCTCCCGCAGGGACTGCGGCGTCGACCACCAGGGCGATGTCCTCCTTCGCGACCGGGAAGGTCGAGACCTCACGCGCCTGGAGAGGCTCGGTCGGTGCGGCCGCGAGCAGGACGTCGAGATCGACCTCGAACGCGGCCGTGCGGGCCGGCAGCCCGAGTGCGGAGACTACGGCCGGGTGCAGCTCGCCCGCATAGCCGACGAGCGTGCCGTCGCCGGCGAGCTCGAGCCGTGCCGTCCGACCGGGGTGCCAGGGCATGTGGCCAGCCTCCGGACGCAGGTCGACGGAGGCGCCGACGACGTCGGCGACACGGCACGCCGCCTCGATCGCGTCCGTGTGGTCGCTGCGGCGCCCCGGTCCCCACCAGCCGGACGGCTCACGCGCGCCGGCGAGGACGCCGGCGACGTGCCGCGGCTGCGCGGGCACGGAACTCGTGAGCCGCTCGAGGACGTCGTCCGCAGGACGGGCGCCGCCCGGAAGGGCCGGAGCCGCGAGGACGTCACCGTCGGGCAGCGTCACCAGGCCGAGCTCGAAGAGCGAGACGTCCGAGATCCCGCGACCGACATTGCGCACCGCGGTCTCGAGCAGGGTCACGAGCAGGGTCGTCCTCATCTCCGGCTGCTCCTCGGAGAGCGGGTTGGCGAGCCTGACGGCCCGGCGACGTGCGTCGCCCGCCGGCACCCCGAGCACGTCGAGCTGGTCCGGCCCGACGAACGGGTAGCTCAGGGTCTCGACGAGCCCGGCCTCCGCGAGCGCGGTCGCGACCGCGCGACGCGCGCGCTGACCTCGCGTGAGGCCTCGGCCGACGGGCGCCGCGGGGACGATCGACGGGATCGCGTCATAGCCGCGCAGCCGCGCGACCTCCTCGACGAGGTCGACGGGTACCACCAGATCGGGGCGCCACGACGGGACCCGGACACGCACCGTGCCGGGGTCACCACCGTCCTCGACGCCACAGCCGATCTCGACCAGGGTCGCCCGTACCTCGTCCTCGGTGTAGGGGACCCCGACGAGCGTCGCGGGCAGCTCGACGGGCAACGTGACAGTCGCGGGCGCACCCGTACGGTCGACATCGCTCAGCGCGTCGTCGGCGACACCGCCACCGTGCTCGACGAGCAGCTCGACCACACGCGCCACGGCGACCCGGGGAAGCTGAGGATCGACTCCCCGCTCGAACCGTCGGGACGCCTCGCTGGGCAGCTTGTGGCGACGAGCCGTCCTCGCGATCGTGATCGGGTCGAAGTGCGCGGCCTCGATCAGCAGATCGGTCGTCGCCGCGGTGACCTCGCTCGCGGCGCCGCCCATCACCCCGGCGAGACCGAGGATCCGGCTCGCGCGCAGCCCGTCCGGGCTGTCGGTGATGAGCAGGTCCTCAGTGACGAGCGATCGGGTCACGCCGTCCAACGTGGTCAGGCACTCGCCGGGCTCGGCTCGGCGCACGACGACAGGCGCAGTAACCTGCGCGAGGTCGTACGCGTGCAGCGGTTGCCCGAGGTCGAGCATCACGTAGTTGGTGACATCGACCGCGAGCGAGATCGGGCGCATCCCGGCCTGCGTGAGTCGTTGCTGCATCCACCTCGGCGACGGCGCCGAGGCCGCCACACCCCTGACGACCTGCGCGACGAAGCGGTCCGCCCCCGCGACCCCGTCGATCGGGGCTGCGTCCTCGATGTCGACGGCGACGCCCTCGCCCCCGTCGTGAACGCCCGGCCCGACGCTCGCCGCGAGCCCGCGGTCCGTGAACGCGGCTCCGGTGGCGTGGCTGTACTCACGAGCGACACCGCGCATCGAGAAGCAGTAGCCGCGGTCCGGGGTCACGTTGATCTCGAGGACGTCCTCGCCGAGGCCGAGAAGGGCGCGGGCATCCGTCCCGGGCTCGGCGTCGAGCCCGAGTCGCGAGATCACGATGATGCCGTCGTGGTCCTCCCCCAGCCCGAGCTCACGGGCCGAGCAGATCATGCCGTCCGACACGTGGCCGTAGGTCTTCCGGGCGGCGATCGGGAACGGCCCCGGGAGGACCGCACCGGGGAGCGCCACGACGACGCGGTCGCCCACGTCGAAGTTGTGCGCACCGCAGACGATCCCTCGCGGGCGCAGCGCACCGTCCTCGCCGACCTCGTTGCGTGCGCCGACGTCGACCCGGCACCAGTTGATCGTCTTGCCGTTCTTCTGCGGCTCGGGCGTGCGCTCCACGACCTCGCCGATCACGAGAGGGCCGGTGACGGCGGCGGGGTGGATCGCCTCCTCCTCCAGACCGACACGGACGAGGTCCGCGGCGAGCCGCTCGGCCGTGAGTCCGTCGGGCAGCGCGACGTGGTCGCCGAGCCACGTCAGAGGGATGCGGGGCATCAGATCTCCGTCCCGAGCTGGAGGGAGAACCGTGCATCGCCCTCGACCATGTCGTGCATGTCAGCGATGCCGTGCCGGAGCATGAGCGTGCGCTCGATCCCCATCCCGAACGCGAAGCCCGAGTAGACCTCGGGGTCCACGCCGCAGGCACGGAGCACGTTCGGGTTGACCATGCCGCAGCCGCCCCACTCGATCCAGCCGGCCCCGCCCTTCTTCTGCGGGAACCACAGGTCCATCTCCGCGCTGGGCTCCGTGAACGGGAAGAACGAGGGTCGCAGGCGCGTACGCGCCTCCGGTCCGAAGATCCCGCGGGCGAAGTGGTCCAAGGTTCCCTTGAGGTGCGCCATCGTGAGGCCCTTGTCGACCGCGAGACCCTCGACCTGGTGGAACACCGGCGTGTGGGTCGCGTCGAGCTCGTCGGTACGGAACACCTTGCCCGGGCAGGCGATGTAGACGGGCAGCTCACGCTCGAGCAGCGTGCGCGCCTGGACCGGTGACGTGTGCGTGCGCAGGACCAGGTGCGAGTCGACGCCGGGTGCGCCGCTGTCGACGAAGAACGTGTCCTGCATCTGCCGCGCCGGGTGGTCGACCCCGAAGTTCAGGGCGTCGAAGTTGAACCACTCGGCCTCGAGCTCCGGCCCCTCGGCGATCTCCCAGCCCATCGCGACGAACATGTCCGCGATCCGCTCCTGCAGGCTCTCGAGCGGATGGCGGGCCCCGCGCGGTCGCCGGTCGCTGCGCACCGTCACGTCGACCGCCTCGTCGACGAGCACCCGCGCGTCACGCTCCGCCTCGAGCTCGGCCTGCCGCTGCGCGAGCGCCGCGTTCACCCGGGCACGCGCCCCCCCGAGCAGCTTGCCGGCTGTCGCCTTGTCCGCCGGCGCGAGCCGACCGATCTCCCGGTTCGCGAGCGACAGGGCGCTGCGGTCACCGACATGTGCCAGACGGGCACTCTTGAGCTCGTCGAGGTCCGATGCCGCGGCGAACGCGTCGAGCGCCAGCTGGACGGCGCGGTCGACGGCGTCGGCGTCGAGCGGGGAGGTGGGGGGTGCGTCTGAGATGGACATCCGTGCCTTCCGGGGCAGGTCGAATCGGCCGTACGACCAGGTCGAGAGTCTAGTGCCGACCGTTCGGCGCGCCGGCGGACGATCGCGGCGTGGACCGGTGCGCACGCGCTGACGCGTACAGGCAGACCGTTGCCGCCGTCGCGAGGTTGAGCGACTCGGCCCGCCCGTGGATCGGCACCCGCACGACGTCGTCGGCAAGGGCCCGCTCGCCTTCGGACAGTCCCCACGCCTCGTTCCCGAACACCCAGGCAGTCGGACGCGCGAGATCGGGAACCGTGGCGGCGCCTGCACCGCCTGCGACGTCCAGGAGGTCGTCGAGGTCGAGGTCACCCCCGCCGTCCGCCGCCAGGACACGCAGACCCGCGCCTCGCACGGCGGCGATGCACTCCTCGAGAGAGACACCCGTGACCACCGGGAGGTGGAACAGCGACCCGGCCGTCGCCCGCACGACCTTCGGGTTGTAGAGGTCGACGCTCTCGGACGTGAGGACGACGACATCTGCACCAGCCGCGTCGGCGGCGCGGATCACCGCACCGGCGTTGCCGGGATCACGCACGCGAGCCAGGATCGCGACGAGCCGGGGCCGGTTGTCGAGCGCCCCCGCGAGCGACGGGTCCGCCGCACCCACGACCGCGAGGACGCCCTGGGCGTCGCCGCTCATCGCCGCGAGGACCTCGTCGCTCGCCTCGTGCACCCGCACACCATTCGCGTGAGCGGTGCGCAGGATCTCGGGGTACCGGGCCGTCGCTGACGCCGTCACGTAGAGGTCGTGGATGCGCTCGGGGACCTCGCGCACGGCCTCCCGGACGCCTTGCGGGCCCTCGACCACGAACAGCCCCGTCCGCACGCGCGACGAACGCCCGGACAGCGCGCGTACCGACCTGACCCGCTCCGCGCGGGGATTCGTCAGTACGAGCATCGTCCGGGCGTTCCTCGGCTGGGGCTGCCGAGAGTCGACGCTCAGGCCGCGGCCGGGGCGTTGACGTCGGCCGGCAGCGCGGCCTTCGCGACCGCGACGAGCGCGTTGAAGGCGACGATGTCGTTGACCGCCATGTCGGCCAGCACGCGACGGTCGACCTCGACGCCAGCGAGCTTCAGGCCCTGGATCAGCCGGTTGTAGGTCATCCCCTGCGCGCGGGAGGCCGCGTTGATCCGCTGGATCCACAGCTTGCGGAAGTCGCCCTTGCGCGCCTTGCGGTCACGGTACGCATAGGTGAGGGAGTGGGTGACCTGCTCCTTCGCCTTGCGATACAGGCGCGAGCGCTGGCCGCGGTAGCCGCTGGCCCGCTCGAGGGTTGAACGACGCTTCTTCTGGGCGTTGACTGCCCGCTTCACGCGTGCCACGTGATGCTCCTTGGTTCTCGGGGCTCACAGGTGAGGAGTGGGCGCGATCGGCGCCCACGACCTCACTTGCCGAGCAGCTTCTTGATCTTGGGGGTGTCGGCCTTGGAGACGAGCAGGTCGGGAGTCAGACGCCGGGTGCGGCGGCTCGACTTGTGCTCGAGCAGGTGGCGCTTGCCCGCCTGCTCACGCATGAGCTTGCCGCTGCCGGTCAGCCGGAAGCGCTTCTTGGCACCGGAGTGCGTCTTGTTCTTCGGCATGGCTGCCGTCTCTCCTCATCGTCACATCGCGCGGACATCACGCGACTCGGTCGTGCGGAGGTCGCTCGACCCCCGCGCAGGTCAGTTCTGACTGGTCCCGGGCTTGGGTGCCGGCGCCTTCGGAGTCGTCGGTCTCGGGGCCCGCGGAGCGGGCGTTCTCGGCGCGGGCGCCTTGGCTGCTGGCGCTCTCGGCGTGGGTGGCTTGGGCGCAGCGACCGGACGGGGCGCCGTGGCGGCCGGAGCCGGGGCGACGGCAGCCGGAGCGGCCACAGCCGGGGTCGGAGCGGAGACGGGAGCCGGGGCCGGCGTCTCACGAACCTCCACGACAGGGGCCGGGGCGTCGGTCGGCTCCGGAGCCGGCGCGTCCGTCACGACGGTGACCGCAGGAGCTGCAGGCGTCTGAGGCGCCGGCGACTCCACCGGCTCCTGGGACGCCACTGGCTGGTCGGTCCGCGTGGCGGCGCGACGCTGCTCGCTCTTCTGGTCCGCCTTCTTCTTGACCGGACCGATGACCATGATCATGTTGCGCCCGTCCTGCTTCGGCGCGCTCTCGACGAAGCCGAGCTCGGCCACGTCGTCGGCCAGCCTCTGCAGGAGGCGGATGCCCATCTCCGGGCGCGACTGCTCGCGACCGCGGAACATGATCATGACCTTGACCTTGTCGCCGGCCTTCAGGAACCGCTCGACGTGGCCCTTCTTGGTGCCGTAGTCGTGCGGGTCGATCTTGAGCCGGAAGCGAATCTCCTTGAGGACCGTGTTCGTCTGGTTGCGGCGTGCTTCGCGCGCCTTCATGTCTGCTTCGTACTTGAACTTGCCGTAGTCCATGATCTTGCAGACAGGCGGTCGCGCGTCCGGAGCGACCTCGACGAGATCGAGGTCGGCGTCCTGCGCCAGACGAAGGGCGTCCTCCACGCGGACGATGCCGACCTGCTCGCCCTCAGGGCCGACCAGGCGGACCTCGGCGACGCGGATCCGATCGTTGATGCGGGGCTCGCTGATGTGGGGCTCCTCACGTTCGTGTCGAGGACCACCGCGCACGAAGAACGCCCCCGTGTGCGAGCACAAGGGGGCGTGGGATCCGACGGCACACCGCGTCAGTCCACGGTGCGCCACGAACGTCTCGAAGCCGCAGTACTGCCCCGAGCAATCCTTCGGACCGGACCTGGCACCTGCTGGCCCCAGGCGCGAAGCCTGGGAACGCGGTCGGCGACAGGTGGGATCAGCTCCACTTGTGCACTGGCACGCGCCATGACGGCACTCACCAGTCGGTCGAGGGACAACTCTAGCATCGGGCAGGCATCTGCCCGCCAGAGCTCCGCCCGCCGGCCATAAACTTGAATGATTCCAGTTTGGATGGTTGGCTCTCGGGGTGACGCCGACCGAGCTGCTCCGTGCGCACCACCTGCGGGTGACCCCGACGCGGGTCGCCGTGCTCGACGTCCTTGAGGCGACGCCCCATGCCGACGCCGACACGATCCTGCGGGCTGTGCGCCTGCGCCTCGGATCGGTCTCGGTGCAGGCCGTCTACGACGTGCTGCACGCCCTGGCCGAGGCCGACATCCTGCGACGCATCGAACCGGCCGGTCACCCCGCGCGTTACGAGCGGCGGGTCGCGGACAACCACCACCACGTCGTCTGCCGGTCGTGCGGTGCCGTCGAGGACGTCGACTGCGCGGTCGGCGACGCGCCGTGCCTCACGCCGAGCTCCGCCCACGGCTTCGAGATCGACACAGCCGAGGTCACCTACTGGGGCACCTGTCCACGCTGCCGCGTCGGCCCTGCGCTCGCCAACCCGGATCGCGTCACCCGATGACTCCCGATCACTCCCGTGCGACGAACACCCACCCACCGAAGGAACCCCCCACATGACCGACCTGCGCACCACGAACCAGACCGGCACGCCCGTGCCGAGCGACGCCCACTCGTTGACCGTCGGACCAGACGGCGTCACCGCGTTGCACGACCGCTACCTGGTCGAGAAGCTCGCCCAGTTCAACCGCGAGCGCATCCCGGAGCGGATCGTCCATGCCAAGGGAGGCGGCGCCTTCGGGACGTTCGTCGTCACCGAGGACGTCTCGGCGTACACGCGAGCAGCGGTGTTCCAGCCCCGCGCCACCACCGAGACGCTGCAACGCTTCTCGAGCGTCGCCGGGGAGCAGGGCTCTCCGGACACCTGGCGCGACGTGCGGGGTTTCTCGGTGAAGTTCTACACGACCGAGGGCAACTACGACCTCGTGGGCAACAACACCCCGGTCTTCTTCATCCGGGACGGCATCAAGTTCCCCGACTTCATCCACTCGCAGAAGCGACTGCCCGGCTCGGGCCTGCGCGACGCCGACATGCAGTGGGACTTCTGGACGCTCTCGCCGGAGTCCGCGCACCAGGTGACCTACCTCATGGGTGATCGGGGTCTCCCGCGGTCGTGGCGCACGATGCCCGGGTTCGGGTCGCACACCTACCAGTGGATCAACGCGGCAGGCGAGCGGTTCTGGGTCAAGTACCACTTCCGGTCGAACCAGGGGAACGCCGAGCTGACGGGAGCCGAGGCCGACGCCCTCGCCGGGATCGACGCGGACCACTACCGCCGCGACCTGTACGAGGCGATCGCCTCGGGTGACTTCCCGTCCTGGGACCTCTTCGTTCAGGTGATGCCGTACGACGACGCGACGACCTACCGGTTCAACCCGTTCGACCTCACCAAGGTGTGGCCCTTCGCGGACTACCCGCTGATCAAGGTCGGGACCCACACGCTCGACAGGAACCCCGCGAACTTCTTCGCCGAGATCGAGCAGGCCGCCTTCTCCCCGGCGAACGTCGTGCCCGGCATCGACATCAGCCCCGACAAGATGCTGATGGCCCGGGTGTTCTCCTACCCGGACGCCCAGCGCTACCGCGTGGGGACCAACTACAACGAGATCCCGGTGAACTCCCCGCACGCCGCCCCGGTGCACACGTACACCCAGGACGGTGCCGCACGCCATCACTACCGGCCGGCGACGTCCCCGGTCTACGCCCCCAGCTCGTTCTCCGGCCCGACGGCGGACCCCGCCGCTGCCGGCACCGGAGGGTGGGAGAACGACGGCGCGCTGGTTCACGCCGCCGCCTCCCTGCACGCGGAGGACAGCGACTTCGGCCAGGCCGGCACGTTGTACCGAGAGGTCTTCGACGACGCCGCGAGGGCGCGCTTCCTGGAGACCCTGACGGGCCAGGGACGCGCGCTCACGGTCCCGGGGATCGTCGAGCGGTTCCTCGGGTACTGGTCCTCGGTCGACGCCGACCTCGGGGCGGCACTGCGCACCGCCCTGTCCTGACCCGCGCCGACCGGAACCCACCGGAACCCACCGGAGCTGTCAGCCGACGACGACCCCGGGGTCGACGGACAGCGTCTCGGCGTCGGGTGCGGCCCTCCCCCGGGTCGCA
>DATKTF010000344.1:0-2700 GCA_035531255.1 Cellulomonadaceae bacterium | reverse complement strand
GCGGCGCTCGTCCGCGTCAGTCCGCTCGGGGACCCGGGAGCACGTTGACTTCGTCCGCGTCGATGGCGAGCGAGTCGTCGGGTCGGATCGGCCAGGCCTCGAGGTCGGGTGACCGCAGGAGCTCGTCGATGAGCGCTGCGCTGCCGCCGACCACCGTGGAGTCGAAGTCGATCTCGCTGGCCACGCACCACGTCCGGTCGGCGGGCCAGACCAGGTTGGGGGACTGGGTGCTCCAGCGGCCCGGCTCGTACTGGGACAGGGCCTCAGTCGCCGACAGCGGGCCGCGCATCAACAGGTAGCCCCGGTCTGGCAGGGTCACCCGGGGGGACCGTAGCTCGTCGGGCGTGAGAGCCGGCGGCACGGGCTCGGCTCTCCCCGACCCGAAGACCGCGCGGGCGACAGCCGGGCTCCCGTGGAGCCAGGCCCAGCCCTCCCACAGGCAGAAGTAGCACTCGTCCGGTGTGGCGGTGTGCCGTCCGAGCACGTCGCAGAGCGCACGAAGCGGGTCGAGGTGCAGGCTGCCTTGTCGCGGCGGCCCGTACGGCCACAGACCTCCCTGGGCGTTCCACGGGTCGGGGGACCCGACGAGAGCATGCCACTGCGCGGTGGCGTGGACCTCCGCATGCGCTCGCGTCAGGCATGCGGTCGGCGCACCACGTCCGCGGCCTCGTCTAGGGTCGTCGCGTGGACACGAATCCGCTGGCGCAGCCGGTCAGGTGGGGGATCATCGGCGTCGGTGACGTCACGGAGGTGAAGAGCGGCCCTGGCTTCCAGCAGGCCCACGGGTCGGAGCTCGTTGCGGTGATGCGTCGGGACGGGGCGAAGGCCGCCGACTACGCCCGCCGTCACGGCGTGCCCCGCTGGTACGACGATGCCGACGCGCTCCTGGCCGATCCGGACGTGGACGCCGTCTACGTCGCGACCCCGCCGAGCTCTCACCACGACTACGCGCTCCGGGCCGCCGCCGCGGGCAAGCCGGTCTACGTCGAGAAGCCGATGGCCAGGACGGCAGCGGAGTGCGAGTCGATGGTCAGCGCGTGCGAGGGCGCGGGGGTCCCGCTCTTCGTGGCGTACTACCGGCGCGCGATGCCCCGGTTCGTCACCGTCCGGGACCTCCTTCGGGACGGCGCGATCGGCGAGGTCCGCACGGTGAGCGTGCGGCTGCAGAGCCCGGCGCCGACGTGGGATTCGGGCCTGCCGCCGTGGCGCCTGCAGCCCGAGATCTCCGGCGGGGGACTGTTCGTCGACCTCGGGTCGCACACGCTGGATCTCCTGGACCTGCTCCTCGGACCGGTCACCCGGGCGACCGGCGTCGCGGTCAGTCGCGACCGGCGATATCCGGCAGAGGACGCCGTGGCCGCGACGTTCATGTTCGGCTCCGGGGTGGTGGGTGCGGGCCTGTGGGACTTCGATGCCGAGGAGCGCCTCGACGAGGTCGAGCTGATCGGCACGGCCGGTTCTCTGCGGTTCTCGTCGTTCGGGGAGGAGCCGCTGCGGCTGACGACGCCGGCCGGACGGCAGGAGATCCCCGCGCCGTACCCGGCGACGGTGCAGCTACCGCTCATCCAGACGGTGGTCGATGCGCTGACCGGGATCGGCGAGTGCCCGAGCACCGGTCGCAGCGCCCTGCGGACGGCGAGCGTCGTCGACTCGATCCTTGCCGGCTACCGCGCCGAGCTCTCAGCCGCCGCCGTTGCCGCGGGACCGAGCGGCGTCCCCGGCCCGCCGGTCTGAGGGCAGCGCGTCCTGCCGCAGCAGCCCGAGCAGCTCTTCGTGGGGTCCGACGACGAATGCCTCGTCGTCCGCCTCGAGCGTGGTCCACCGTCGCACGACGCGGTGCACCTCCTGCTCACCGCGGTGGCGTACGGACAGCACCCGGCTCCGTCCCGTCAGTGCGTCGAGGCGCGCGCCGTCGAGACCCCCGCCCGGGGTGACCTGCACCCGTGCGTACAGGAGCGGGACGTCGCCGGCGAAGAAGGTCCCCAGCACCTCCAGGCCGAGGGCCGCGCCGACGAACCACGGGGCAGCGAGCTCGTCGGTGGACCGCACGTGCGTGAACCCGAACGCCTGCCGCACGGTCGCAGCGAGCCGACGGTCCGCGAGCCGGATCGCGACCGGGACGTCGGTGCGCTGGCCGAGCCAGTCACGCACCGCGAGAGCGACCTCGAGGTTCGTCAGGTCGTCGGAGGTGAGCACGGCCACGGCCCTGGCCCGGTCGAGGTTCACGAGCTGCAGCGTGCGGGCGAGGGTGGCGTCCCCGAGGACGACCTTCGCGCCGAGACCTCGCACCTGGGCAAGGTACCGGTTGGTCTCGTCGGTCTCCACGACGACGACGGGTGTCCCGGTCGCGACGACCGACTCGACCACCCGCACCCCGACCGAGCCGAGTCCCACGACGATCACGTGCCCGCGCAGGTCGGTGACCTGCCCGTGGCCGAGCGACTCCTGCAACCGCTGCGAGACGAGCAGGTTGGTCAGCAGCGCGTAGACCAGCGCGGCAAGGACCGCCCCGGTCACCATGAGCAGGACCGCGTAGGCGCGGAGCCAGCTCGGTTGCGCGCGGAAGCTGAAGTCGCCGTAGCCGATCGTGCCGATGGTCTCCGTGGTGAAGTAGAGGGCGTCGAGCGGTGTCATGCGCGTGCCGTCCGCCTCGCGGTAGCCGAACATCAGCACGACGATCGAGAGCAGCGCGAGCCCGAG
>DATKTF010000343.1:0-2161 GCA_035531255.1 Cellulomonadaceae bacterium | reverse complement strand
AGCCTATCGGGGGCGGTGACCCGCACCGCCCGCCGGTTCGGCTCAGCTCGACAGTCGCGCGCCGCAGACCGGCCACTGACCGGCGCCCGAGCGGGCGTACAGCATCTGCGCGCGGGCGGTCTGCTCGGTGGCGGATGCCTGCGACGGGAGCCCGCTGCCGCCCACCGCCTGCCACGTCCCCACGGAGAACTGGTACAGGCCGTAGTAGAGGCCGTTCCGCGACACGATCGTGGGGTTGCCACCGGACTCGCACATCGCCAGGGCGGCCCAGTTGAGCGACGACGCGCTGCCGCCGACGGGTGCCGGCGCAGCCACGGGACGCGGCTTCGTGCCCACCGCGACGACCTGATCGACCGGTGCCGCGGTGACCGTCGCGGACAGCGGCTCGCGCGACGTCTCGACGCCGTCGGTCGTCGTGACGCGCTCCACGATCGTCCGCGCCCCGTCGACGCCCGCGGTACGGACGACCCTCTGCCCGACGTAGCGGGTCGCGTCCTGCGTCGTGACGGTCGCGAACGCGATCGCCTCGACGCGCGGGACGTCGGCGACCACGATCCGACTGACCGTGACCGTCACCGCGCCTGTCGCGTCGTGGGTCACCGCGACCTGATCGAGGTCACCGAGAGTGATGCCGAGGTCCGCCAGGATGGCGCCGATCGTCCGCGAGCCACCGGCGACGACGTGCGAGGTGCCGTCGACCTGCACCGTGGCCTGACCTGCGACCTTCAGGGCCAACGAGAGCGGCTCACGACCCGCGGAGGAGCGCGACGCGACGAGCCGGATGTCGCTCCCCCTCGAGGCGAAGTTCTGGAGCGCCTCCTCGGCCGTCAGCGCGGTGGTCCACACCGTCGACACGACCCCGTTCGTGGAGACCTGCACCTGGTGCGCGTGCCGGACGACGATCTCCGAGCCGTCGCTGAGCGCGCTGCCCGTGCTCGGGGCGACGGTGTCGCGAGGGGTCAACCCGATGTGGCGGTCGCGCAGGACGCCGTCGACGCTCCCCGCGAAGGTCGTGAGAGTCGTGACGGTGCCGTCCACGTCGATCGTGACGGTCTTGTGCGCCTGGGCGTAGGCGCCGCCGGAGAACCCGACGAGCAGGAGGAACGCGCTACCGGCGATGATCATGCGTCTCGCAGGGCGGGGCGGCAGCGGCCGGCGGAGCCGGGAGAGAGCCAGGTGGAGCAGAGAACGGAGGCGGGCGAGCCCCCTCGGGAGCAGGGACGGGAGCGGCGTGGGCACGCCGGTGGCAGAGGTGGGAAGCGGCACAGGTATCCAGACGTCGGTGAACCCGGGCACGGGGGGCGGGTCGCGCCCGTCGGGCGCCCAGCACGTCCAGCGATCTCTACGGTGTCGTCGCTCGTGTCAGCAGGGCCCGGAGGGGGGTCCCGCACGCTGTTCCCGGATCCCCGATCCGGCCGTCACGACCGTTCGAGAAAGGCTCGACCCGGCCGTTCGCACCCCGTCCGACCGCCACTCGGGGCGTCGTCGTCGTTGAAGGGTGACGCGCTACCGTAACCGATCTGTGACCTTGCGCCAAGTTCGGGTCGCGGGAACGTCAGTACCAGCCGGCCGACTGCCAGTGACCGAGAGCACCGCACGGCGTGGCGTACCGTCCCGCGATGTAGTTCAGTCCCCAGGTGATCTGGGTCGCCGGGTTCGTCTGCCAGTCGGCCCCGACGCTCGCCATCTTGGACCCGGGCAACGCCTGCGGGATGCCGTACGCCCCGCTCGACCCGTTGCTCGCGTTCACTCGCCAACCGCTCTCGTGGTCCCACAGCGTGAGCAGGCACGCGAACTCGCTGTCGCCCCATCCGCGGGCCGCCACCAGCTGGTGCCCGATCTCCTGGGCGCTTCCCGGCGCGATCACGACGTTCGCCAGGCTCGGCACCGGCATCGTACCGACGCGGATCACCTGGGTCACCGGCTCGATGGTGGTCTTGGTCGCGATCGGCGTCCGGGAGACGACGGCACCTCCGACGACCTTGGTCGCGTAGGTCACGACCTGCAGACCGGCGCGACCGGCGACCTTCACGCGGCGCGTGCCCGTCGAGAGCGTCGGGTCCGGGACGTCGACCTCGGCGAACGGGACGGCCTGGGTCATGCTGTCGCCGCTCTGGGCTGCACGTGTCACGAGCACCACGAGACCGTCCACGGCGGTCGC
>DATKTF010000342.1:0-2955 GCA_035531255.1 Cellulomonadaceae bacterium | reverse complement strand
CTTCCCACCGGCGGCGATGTCGTTGGCGGTGGGCTCGGCCGCGTGGGCCGTGCTCGGTGCCAGTGCGGCGTACAGGCCGCCGGTGGTCAGCAGTGCCAGCAGGGTGACCACCACCGGCGCGTTGCGGTGATGTCTGCGGGCCGCGAGTGCCTTCACGAAATTGTCCTCGTCTCGCACGGTGGAACGGGTGGAGGGTCGGCGGAGGTCACCGGCGCGTGACCTCCGCAGGTCACTTCAGCAGGGAGATGACGATGAACAGCGCGATCCAGACGACGTCGACGAAGTGCCAGTAGTACGACACGACGATCGCGGTGGTCGCTTCGTGATGGCCGAACCGCTTCGCGGAGAACGAGCGCCCGAGGAGGAACAGGAACGCGATCAGGCCGCCGATCACGTGGAGCCCGTGGAACCCGGTGGTCAGGAAGAACACCGAACCGTAGGGGCTCGTCGAGATCGTGAGCCCGTCGTGGGCGAGCGACGCGTACTCGTACACCTGGCCGCCGATGAAGACCGCGCCCATGACGTACGTCAGGGTCATCCACTCGTTCATGCCCCAGGTCCGGACCGCGAGGATCGAGCCGGACCGCACCGGCTGGAACCGCTCCGCGGCCCAGACGCCCATCTGGCACGTGACCGATGACAGCACGAGCACCGTGGTGTTGATCGCGGCGTAGGTCACGTTCAGCTTGCCGGTCTGGGCGGCCCACTCAGCGGGCACGGTGGAGCGGAGCGTGAAGTACATCGCGAACAGTCCCGCGAAGAACATCAGCTCGCTGGCGAGCCAGACGATCGTCCCGACCGAGACAGGGTTCGGTCGGTTGACGCTCACGTGAGGGGCGGTGTGGGGGGCAGCCATGGCGGTCGACACGTCGCCATTATGGCCGACAACTCGTCGAGATGGGACGTTAGGCCCATGTTTTGAGGCGGGCATATGTCACATCGTCATCTCCGTACGCTCACCAAGCCTCCACACGGCGTCTGCGGCGCCATCGGGTCCGGGCGTGTCGCGCGACTCTCGGAGTCGTCGGCACCGGCGGTGCCCGTCGGCACGCGCGTGGGAGCACGAGGGTGCTCGCTCGTGCCAAGATGCGTGGCGAGGGCGCACGCCGACGACGATGGAGAGCGACCATGAGCAGCGCAGGACTCGAGCAGCAGAGCGTGGACACGTCCGTGGTGGACGGGCCGCGCATCCTGCTGTACAGCGACAACGTGGACACCCGCCAGCAGGTGCTCCTCGCCGTCGGGCGGCGTCTCGGCAAGGACCAGCCGCCGATCCGCTGGGTCGAGGTCGCGACGGAGGCCGCGGTGTTCACGGCCATGGACGGCGGGCTGTTCGACCTGCTCGTGCTCGACGGCGAGACGGGCAAGGTCGGCGGCATGGGCCTGTGCCGTCAGCTCAAGGACGAGATCTTCCAGTGCCCGCCCGTGGTCGTCCTGACCGGTCGCCCCCAGGATGCGTGGCTCGCCTCGTGGTCCTACGCCGACGGTGTGGTCTCGCGCCCGCTCGACCCGATCGAGGTCCAGCGCGCGGTGGCCGAGCTCCTCGTCGCGCCCGCCGACGCCTAATGAGCTCGGAGCACCCCGGGTTGCCCGACCCGACGTGGCCCGGTCTGCTGAGTGCGCTGGTGTCGCGCACGGACGTCAGTGGTCCGCACATGGCATGGGCGATGGACCAGATCATGTCCGGCGACGTCTCGCCGGTCCGCATCGCCGGGCTGCTCGTCGCTCTCCGTGCGAAGGGCGAGTCGGTGGTCGAGCTGACCGCGCTGGCCGACACGATGCTGGCGCACGCCGTCCGCTTCGAGGTGCCGGGACCGAGCATCGACCTCGTCGGCACCGGTGGAGACCGGATGCACACGGTCAACGTGTCGACGATGGCGGCTCTTGTCGTCGCGGGCACCGGGACGACCGTCGTGAAGCACGGGAACCGCGCGGCGTCGTCGTCGAGCGGGTCGGCCGACGTGCTCGAGGCTCTCGGCATCCGTCTGGACCACTCGGTCGATCGCGTCGCGGCCCTCGCGACCGAGGTCGGCATCACGTTCTGCTACGCGCAGGTCTTCCACCCGTCGATGCGGCATGTCGGGAGCGCACGCGGCGAGCTCGGCATCCCGACGGTGTTCAACTTCCTGGGCCCGTTGACCAATCCGGCACAACCACGCGCGACCGCCGTGGGCGTCGCGGACCTGCGGATGGCGCCGCTCATGGCCGGCGTGTTCGCCTCGCGTGGGACCTCGGCGCTGGTGTTCCGGGGTGCCGACGGCCTCGACGAGCTCGCCGCGACCGGGCCGGCGCAGATCTGGGAGGTGAGGGACGGCTCGGTGATCGAGCACGCGCTCGACGCCGCCCGCGATCTCGGCCTGACCCCGATCACGCCTGCGGATCTGCGCGGTGCGGACGCGCAGCACAACGCCGAGGTCGCGCGGCGACTGCTGGCAGGTGAGCCGGGTCCGGTCCGCGAGACGGTCCTGCTGAACGCGGCAGCGGCGCTCGTCGCCGACGGTCGCCTCGCCGGCACCGAGCACGGAGACCTCGTCGGTCGGCTGCGCGCGGCGACCGAGCACGCTGCGCGTGCGATCGACGAGGGGGCTGCGGCAGCTGTGCTCGAGCGGTGGGTCGCCGCCTCGTCCGGGTGAGTCGTCGGGGATCGGCGCGCGCCCAGTCATGGGCTTCGGCTGTCAGTCCTCGAGACCGAGTGCGAACGCGGCAGCCAGGTCGTTCTTCGAGTACGCGCGGAAGGCGATGAACGTCTCGGTCCGCTCGACCCCTTCGACCTTGCTGATCTGGTCCGCGATGACGTCCGCCAGCTGCTCGTGCTCGCGTACGCGGACGAGGGCGATGAGGTCGACCTCCCCGGTCACCGAGTAGACCTCGCTGACGTGCGGGACCTCGGCGATCGCGGTCGCGACCTCGGGGATGCGGTCGGCAGCGGTGTGGATGAGCACGATGGCGGTCAGC
>DATKTF010000341.1:0-2382 GCA_035531255.1 Cellulomonadaceae bacterium | reverse complement strand
AACAGGCCGCTGAGCCTAGGTGCTCGTCGCGTCGATCGCATGCGGCCGCACCGACACGGACCGAGCACCCGCGACGTCAGGGGATCGTGACCGGCCACGGACCCCCGTAGAAGAACTGCGGCGGGGAGATGCGGCTCGAACCGTTCCACACGGTGTACATCACCCAGACGTCGTAGTCCCCAGCAGGGAGTGCCGCATCCATCGGGTCGCACGCCGAGTCGATGAGCGCCCCCTGGTTCACCAGCGTCTGTCCGGGAATCCAGCCGATGAGCGCCAATGGTGTCCGCGGCAGGTTCTGGCTCTGCCCGACGACCACACCGTGCCGCGTCACGGTCACCGTCGGCCCCACGAACATGCCGTCGGCGATGGTCAGCCCGGTGTTCGACAGCGTGGTCGCCACCGCGATCCGGTTGCCCACGAACTCCGTGGTACCCGAGAGGTTCAGCCCGGCACCTGGCGCGGGCCCACGGTCGTAGGTCGCGCCGCACGTCGGCAGCCCGGCCAAGGCCTGTTGACTCGTGGCCATCTCGGCGATCATGTCACCCGTCTTCTGGACCGCTGGCCACGGGCGGTCCAACGTGAGATCTCCGATGTGGAGCCCGGTCGAGGCAGCTGCCGTGACGACCCGCCCGGACGTGGTCGTCACCTCGACGGTCACGATCAGGTAGTAGGCCTCTCCGACGCCAGCCTTCAGCGGAGACCCGTCGCACGAGGCAAGGCGCACGTCGGCAGCGACCGGGAAACCGTCGGGATCCGCCGGCAGCGGGGAGACCGGACGCGGCGCCGTCATCGGCAGCCCCCTGACCATGAGGGTCACGCCATCGCCGGTCGCCGCAGCGACGTTCACGATGCGCGCTCGTGCCACGGGCTCCGAGCTCCCGAACGGCAGCAGGGTGACCACGGTCCTGAACTCGGCATTGGGGTCGCTGGACGCCTGCATCTCCGCGTAGTCGTACGACCACATGACGTACTCCGGCACGGCCGGAGAACGGAGATCGAGGGTCGTGCCGCACTCGTGCGACGGATCCCATACCGCAGGGGAGACGGGCGTGGAGGTCGCCGTCGGCGCGGCAGACGACACCGGTGTGGGGGGGACGACCGGCGCGAGCGTCAGGGTCGGCACCGACGTGGGGGTCGGCACCGACGTGGGACTCGGGCTCGGTGTGACGACGGGGAGGACCGGCTCATGCGTACGCGTCACACCCGAGGCCACGATCGCCAGGGCGACCACGGCAGCAGCGGCGATACCCGCGACCGAGTACTGCGCCGTACGCACCCGACGGGCGTGGTGGAGGCGTTCGAGGACCTGAGACAGCGGAAGCTCGCGGTCCGCGATCGGGTCGCCTGCCATGTCGTCCATGCCACGGTGAAGGTCGTATCTCATGATCGACTCCCGGAAGACGGTCCGGACGGGCGCACCGGTGGCACCCTCGTGCCGGTGGGTCGCAGTGGCGCGACGGCGATGGTCTCGTTGACCTCCGGCAGGTTGATCGGCCCCAGACGCATCTGCAGCTTGTGGACGGCATTGCTCAGGTACCGCTTCACGGTGCCCTGCGCCAGATGCATCTGGTCGGCGACGTCCGCGATCGTCAGGTCCTCGTAGTACCGCAGCACCACGCAGGCCCGCTCCTGCGGAGAGAGGGTCGTCAGTGCAGCACGCAGGTCGATCCGATCGGCCATGGTCGGATCGGGGCCGTCACCGTCCTCCGCCACCGCGACGAGGTGACGCACCGACATCCATCTCCGGCGCCGACGGAACCCGTCCACGTACACCCCGATGATCGCGCGCCGGACGTACGCCTCGGCGGACTCGGGCGCGAACCCGGTCCGGGTCCGCAAGAACACCTTGACCAACGCGTCCTGCACGAGGTCCTGCGCCGAGGCGACGTCCCCGGTGAGCAGATAGGCGTAGCCGGTCAGCTGGCGACCGCGCCGACGCACCAGGTCGCTCAGTACGTCGTCGCCATGGCGATCTACCATCGCGGGCCTCTCCCCCGCTCACCGCCTGCACCACGGCGCCGTCGGTGAGCTGCTCGTCACGATACTGACGAACGGGAGAGTCGCGGGGTTGTATGCGCGGGCGCATCGGATCAGATCAACCCAGGAGCGTCACGCCGTGCGTCGTCCGCTTCAGCTCGACCTCGTCTGTCTCGTCGGCGCGCTCAGGCGCGCACGCAGCACCGAGTCGTGGATCGTGACCTCGCGCCCCTCGGGGTCGGTCGCCGTCCTCTCGAGCGCCGCGTTGGTGACGATCTCCCACCGCTCCGGATCCAGCAGCTCGGCGATCTCATCCCCCGTGAAGAGCACTCCCGGGTGCGGAGGCCGGCCGATCGTGGTCTGCAGGTCCGACGGGTGGTGACCGACGATGAGCAACGTCCCGCC
>DATKTF010000340.1:0-6737 GCA_035531255.1 Cellulomonadaceae bacterium | reverse complement strand
CCGGGCCGCCCTCGGCGGTGACCTTCTCCACGAGACCGGGGAGGACGTCGCGCACCGTGCCCGCTCCCATCCGGGTGATGAAGGTGAGCCGACCGGGGATCCCCTCCGGGTTGAGCTTCTCCATCAGCGCGAGCGCGTCCTGCGCCGTCGTCGTCGGGCCCAGCTTGACGCCGATCGGGTTGTGCACGCGCGACAGGAAGTCGACGTGCGCACCGTCGAGCTGCCGCGTCCGCTCACCGATCCACAGGAAGTGGGCCGAGCAGTCGTACGGCAGGCCGGTGCGCGAGTCGATCCGGGTCAACGGCCGCTCGTAGTCGAGCAGCAGCGCCTCGTGGCTCGAGAAGAACTCCACGGTGCGCATCGACTCGAAGTCCGCCCCGCAGGCGGCCATGAAGCGGATCGCGCGGTCGATCTCGGCCGCCGTCTCCTCGTACCGGGCGTACGCCGGGTTCGCCATGAACCCGCGGTTCCACTCGTGCACGCGCCGGATGTCGGCGAAGCCCCCGGTGGTGAAGGCCCGGATGAGGTTCAGCGTCGACGACGACGTGTGGTACGCCTGCAGCAACCGGTCCGGGTCAGGAGTACGCACCGCCTCGCTGAACTCGTAGCCGTTGATGATGTCGCCGCGGAACGCCGGGAGCGTCACCCCGTCGCGGGTCTCGTCGTCCGAGCTGCGTGGCTTGGCGTACTGCCCCGCCATCCGGCCCATCTTGATGACCGGCAGGCTCGCGCCGTACGTGAGCACGACCGCCATCTGCAGGATCGTCTTGATCTTGTCGCGGATGTTGTCCGCCGTCGCGTCCGCGAACGACTCGGCGCAGTCTCCGCCCTGGAGCAGGAACGCCTGCCCCTGGGACGCCGCGGCGAGACGTGACCGCAGGACGTCGGCCTCGCCGGCGAACACCAACGGAGGGACGGCCGCCAGCCGGTCACGCACGAGCTCGACGGCCGAGCGGTTCGGCCAGGTCGGCTGCTGGGAGACAGTCAAGCCCTCCCAGTGGTCGAGACCGGCGACGACGTCCGGGTCGGGTTCGACGCTCATGACGCCGCGACCGAGGTCTGGCCGATGTCGGACAGCAGGTCGACGAACCACGGCTGCGTGACGTCGAAGGCCTTGCCGCCGGCGATCCGCGGGAAGGCGATCGCCTTGAGACGGTCACCGTCCTCCTCGTCGTGCCCGATCACACCGGACTCGCCCCGGAAGGCGCACTCGACCGCGAGGTCCGTCATCGACTTGATCAGACGCAGGTCTTCGGCGTTGGCCGCAGCCGCGCGCGAGTAGTACCCGCTCTTCTGCACCATGGTCTTCTCGGCACCGAGGAGCTTCGAGAACTGCTTCGCGAACCACTGACCGGGGTTGATCGTGTCGAGCTTGACGTGGCCGAACGGGTCGCGCGGGACCTCGGCCCCCGAGGCCTCGAGCTGCGCGACGATCTCGTGCATGCCGGCGCCCTCGGACAGGAAGATGTTGACGTTGCCGTTCGTGTCCATGACCGTGCGCAGACGCGCGGCCTCGCCCTCGATGTCGAGAGGAAGCTCCGGGACGAACACGGCGTGGATGTCCCAGCGCTCCCGCGAGAGGCCGATGCTGGGGACCCACTCCTGGGTGTCGAGCCAGCGCCGGTACTCCGCTGCCGCTGCCGCCGTCAGCCAGCCGCAGTGCCGCCCCATGACCTCGTGGACGATCAGCATGCGCGGGCCCGACCGGTGCTCACCGATGATGTTGCGGGCGAACCCGGCGGCCTCCTCGGCCGCGGTCCAGGCACCGAGCGACTGCTTGATCGGCACCACGTCGTTGTCGATCGTCTTCGGCAGGCCGACGACCGTGAGGTGGTAGCCGTTCTCCTCGAGGTACGCCGCGAGGTCGGCCGCGGTGGTGTTCGTGTCGTCCCCACCGATCGTGTGCAACACGTCGACGCCGTCGGCCTTGAGCTGCTCCGCCGCCACGTGCAGGGGGTTCTGGCCCTCGGCGACGAGGCCCCGCTTGACGCAGTCGGCGGCGTTCGTGAGCTTGACGCGCGAGTTGCCGATCGGCGAGCCGCCGAAGCGGTGCAGCAGACCGGCCTTCGCGCGCGCCTCGTCGTCGACGACGATCTTGGTGCCGGTCAGCAGCCCGTGGTAGCCGTGCTGGTAGGCGATGATCTCGATCTCCGGCGCGAGCTCGGTGTAGCGCTCGATGAGGCCACCGACGGCGGAGGACAGGCACGGGGCGAAGCCGCCTGCGGTCAGGAGAGCGACGCGACGAACCGACATGAGACACACCTCTCGTAGATCTGCTGGGGATGGCACCAGCCTGGTGGGCCATCCGGTGCCCGACGTCGGGCCCAAGGTCCTGCCGCCCCGGTACGGAACGGCGGGCGCGATCATCCTAGCGAGGCGTCGTCGTCCTCTTCCGGCGGTACCGGAGGGTGGACCTCGGGCACGTCACGCCCACCCGGGGCGCGCGGGACGTCGGCCTCCGCGGCCGCAGCGCCCGCCGCGATGCGCGCCTTCTGGGTCGCGGCGTAGACGTCCACGTACTCCTGACCGGAGAGGCTCATCAGCGCGTACATGATCTCGTCCGTGACGGCGCGGAGGATGAACCGGTCGTTCTCCATGCCCTTGTACCGGCTGAAGTCGAGCGCCTCGCCCACGACCACGCCGATCCGGATCGGCTTCGGGATGGTCTGGCCGATGGGTTGCGCGACGTTCGTGCCCACCATCGCGACCGGGATCACCGGGGAGCCGGACTCGAGCGCGAGCCGGGCCACCCCCGTCTTGCCGCGGTAGAGCCGACCGTCCGGGCTCCGCGTGCCCTCCGGGTAGATGCCGAACAGGCCACCCTCCTGGAGCCGCTTGAGCCCGGTGTTGAGAGCGGCCTCGCTGGCCTTTCCGCCGCTGCGGTCCACCGGGATCGTGCCGACCCCGCGGAAGAAGCCGGCCTTGAGCCGTCCCTTGACCCCGCTCCCGGTGAAGTACTCGGACTTTCCGATGAACACGATCTCGCGGTCGAGGACGAGCGGCAGGACGAACGAGTCGATCACCGCGAGGTGGTTGCTCGCCAGGATCGCGCCACCGTCGGCAGGGACGTGCTCGACGCCGCGCACCCACGGCCGGAAGATCAGGTGCAGCAGCGGACCGACCATCACCCGCTTCATCAACCAGTAGAACAACCCGCCACCTCTCGCCGCTGCCTGAGGACCCCGTGAGACCTGCGCGGAGCCGACCGCGGACATGCCGTCGTGTTCCGACTCTAGAGTGCTGCGTATGCCAGCACGTCACGATCCGCCCACCGGAGACACACCGGAGGACCGCTCCTCCGAGGAGGACTCCTCCGACGAGGCCCGTTGGGCCGAGATCGTGGCCGAGCTCGGAGACCTCGGCATCGATGAGCACGACCTCGACGAGGACGGCGACGATCCGGGATCATCTTCCCGCGTAACCTACCGCGTGGCGCCGGGCGTCCCGGACAACCGTCCTGGTGCGACCCCCCCGCTCAGCGGCCGCGACTGGGACGGGACGGCGCAGATCGACCGCGCCGAGTCCGAGGTGGACGACGCCGAGCACTTCGTGCCGCCGGACCCGGGACCGATCCTCTCCGGGAACCCGGCGCTGACCCTCGCGTGGATCGGCGCCGCCGGTGGGGCGATCCTGCTGCTCGTCCTCGTGGTGGCCGGAGGGTCGGTCCCGGCGATCGTCGCGCGCGTGACCGCCGTCGTGTTCGTCGTGTCGTGCGCCTTCCTCGTGTGGCGGATGCCGCACCGACGCGACGACGACGACGACCCGGGCGCGGTCGTCTGATCGCACGTCCTGGGACCGTCCGCGAGTGCCCGGCCGGTCGCGTTCAGGCGCGGGCGAGGTCTGCGGCCCCCACGATCCCGGCGTCGTTCCCCATCGCCGCCAGGTTGATGGCCGCCACCGGGCGGTACCCGCTCGCGGAGAGCTGAGAGGCGAACCCCGCGCGGGTCGGCTCGAGCAAGAGGTCGCCGGCGGCACCGACGCCACCCCCGACGACGACCATCGCGGGGTCGAGCACCGCCGCCACCGAGGCCGCACCCTCACCGATCCAGCGGCCGAGCGCGGCGAGCAGCTCGATCGCCAACGGATCGCCCTCCGTCGCCGCGACCGTGATCTGGGGCCCGGCGAGCCCCTCCGGCGAGCCACCTGCCAGCTCGAGGAGCCGGTGGGCACGCTCCGGCTCGCGCACCATGGCGGACTGCGCCTCCCGGACCAGGGCGCTGCCCGAGGCGTACTGCTCCCAGCAGCCCCGGTGCCCGCAGCCGCAGAGGATGCCGTCCGGCACGACGCGCATGTGGCCGACCTCGGCGGCGACGCCCCAGGCACCTCGCACGAGGGTGCCCCCGACGATCACGGCACCACCGAGACCCGTGCCGATCGTGAGCATGAGCATGTCGTCGACGTCCTTGCCGACGCCGAACCGGAACTCGGCCCACCCGGCCGCGTTCGCGTCGTTCTCGACGACGATGCGCACATCAGGTCCCAGCTCCGCGGCGACCCGGTCGCGCAGCGGGTGGTCGCGCCAGGGGAGGTTCGGCGTGAACAGCACCGTCGCCTGGTCGGAGCTGATGAATCCCGGGGCGGCGAGGCCGATCGCCGCGATCTCGAACTCGGCTGCGAGCTCCTGGCACGCGGCCACGACAGCGCGGTCCACCGCGTCGGAGTCGGCAGCGACGGTCGGCCGAACGGACTTGGCCAGGATCACTCCGTTCTCGTCGACCACCCCGGCCGCGATCTTGGTCCCGCCGATGTCCACACCGATCGCGTGCATGTCCGTCCTTGCGTTGGCTGAGGGTCATGGTCCGGCCCTGCGCGGGCGCCGAGGTCAGGCTACGCAGTCCATGACTCGCGCAGCACGGTGTCTCGTGCCCGGGGACCGCAGGCACAGGGTACCGATGCGGGTATGGGACGATCGGGACCGAACGTCCTTTACAGTCGTGGCACCTTCTTCGACTGACAATGGAGCCAGCATGGAAGAGTTCCGCACCCCGGTCCTGGTCGAGCTCGACCCGACGTCGAACCTCAACGACCTTCTCGCGGAGCGTCTCGCGGCCGGGCCGGACCGCGCCATGATCGAGCACAAGACCTCTCCCGACGGCCCGTGGATCCCGATCAGCGCGCGTGAGTTCGACGCCGAGGTCGTTGCGGTCGCCAAGGGTCTCGCTGCGCGCGGGGTGCAGCCGGGCGACCACGTCGGCATCATGTCGCACACGCGGTACGAGTGGACCCTCCTCGACTGGGCGACCTGGGCCGCCGGAGCGGTACCGGTCCCCCTCTACGAGACGTCGTCGGCCGAGCAGGTCGCCTGGATCCTGACCGACTCGGACATCCGGCTGCTCGTCATGGAGACCCACGAGCACGCTGCCACGGTGGCGTCCCTCGGCGATCGACCCGGCGCCCTCGCCGACGTGCTCGTCCTCGACGACGGCGCGATCGACACGCTGATGGCCGACGGCGCGGGCACGGCCGACGCCGAGATCACGCGTCGGCGGGCGATCGCCGACCTGGACGACGTCGCCACGATCATCTACACGTCGGGGACCACCGGTCGCCCCAAGGGCGTCGAGCTCACGCACCGGAACTTCGCGGTGCTCACGGTGAACACCGCGAGAGATCTCCACGAGGTCGTGAGCACGCCGGGCTCGCGCACGTTGCTGTTCATGCCCCTCGCCCACGTGTTCGCGCGCTTCATCGAGGTGCTCTGCGTCCCGGCCGGGGTCGTGCTCGGCCACACGTCCGACACGACGACGCTGCTCGCCGACCTGGCGAGCTTCCGCCCGACGTTCATCCTCTCGGTCCCGCGCGTCTTCGAGAAGGTCTACAACGCGTCCGAGCAGAAGGCGGCCATCACGGGTCGGCTCGGCATCTTCCAGCGGGCGGCGAAGACGGCGATCGTGTACTCGCGCGCACTGGACGACCCGCGCGGCCCGAGCCCGTGGTTGCGGCTCCAGCACCGGGTGGCGGACGTGCTCGTCCTGTCGAAGATCCGGGCCGCGCTCGGTGGTCAGGCGTCGTGGGCGATCTCCGGCGGAGCGCCGCTCGGCGAGCGGCTCGGGCACTTCTACCGGGGTGTCGGGCTGACCGTGCTGGAGGGCTACGGACTCACGGAGACGACCGCCCCGACCGTCGTGAACCGCCCCGGACGCGTGAAGATCGGCACGGTCGGTCCCGCGCTCCCCGGGACGGCCATGCGGATCGCGGCTGACGGAGAGATCGAGATCCAAGGAGAGCACGTGTTCCGGGGCTACCACGGGAACCCCGACGCGACGTTGGCGGCATTCGACGACGGCTGGTTCCGCACGGGCGACCTGGGCAGCATCGACGTGGACGGGTACCTGCGCATCACGGGTCGCAAGAAGGAGATCATCGTCACCGCGGGAGGGAAGAACGTCGCCCCCGCGGTCCTGGAAGACCGCCTGCGAGGCCACCCGCTCGTGAGCCAGGTCGTCGTGGTCGGCGACCAGCGGCCGTTCATCGGCGCGCTCGTGACCCTCGACGCCGAGGGTCTGCCGGGCTGGCTCGCCGCCCACGGCAAACCTGACATGTCGGTGTCGGCGGCGATCGACGACCCGGACGTCCGCGCATCGCTCGACCGCGCGGTCGCGCGGACCAACACGGCCGTCTCACGCGCGGAGTCGATCCGGAAGTACGCGATCCTCACCTCGGACTTCACCGTGGAGAACGGGTACCTCACACCGTCGCTCAAGGTGAAGCGTGCGGAGGTCCTCAAGGACTTCGCC